>JAZRMD010000029.1:0-7973 GCA_045647285.1 Acutalibacteraceae bacterium | reverse complement strand
CTAAGGTGTTGGGCCCTATTCACATCGGCAACAACGTGCGTATCGCCGCCGGTGCTGTGGTGCTTACCGATATTCCGGACAATTGCACCGCTGTGGGCATCCCGGCCAAGGTGGTGCGCAAAGATGGGGAAAAGGTGCCGGAGCTGGACCAGATACACATCCCCGACCCGGTGGCTCAAGAATTGCGGCGACTGGAAGAACGCATCGCCGCGTTAGAACGTGAAAAAGTCTGAAGGAGGACATAACAATGAAGGTATATAACACGCTGACCCGACAGAAAGAGGAACTCATTCCCATTGAGGAGGGCAAGATCCGGCTGTACGCTTGCGGCCCCACGGTGTATAACTTTATCCACATCGGTAATGCCCGTCCCCTGTGCATTTTTGACGTGCTGCGCCGTTATCTGGAGTGGCGCGGCTATGAGGTGAACTTTGTACAGAACTTTACCGACATTGACGACAAGATCATCCGTAAGGCCAACGAGGAAGGCGTCACCTTCCGAGAGATTGCGGAGCGTTATATTGACGAGTTCTGGACGGATGCCAAGGGTCTGGGCGTACGTCCGGCTACCGTACACCCCAAGGCCACCGAGAATATGGATATGATGATTGCCATTATTCAGACCCTGGTGGATAAGGGCTGTGCTTACGTAGCGTCCAACGGGGACGTATACTTCCGCCCCCGGTCCTTTGACGGTTACGGTAAGCTGTCCCATCAGCCTATCGACGAATTGGAAAGCGGCGCCCGTATTGCGGTGGAGGAACTTAAGGAAGACCCGTTGGATTTCGCTTTGTGGAAGGCATCCAAGCCCGGCGAACCCAGTTGGCCGTCCCCCTTCAGCGAAGGCCGCCCCGGTTGGCATATTGAGTGTTCCGCTATGGCACGGCGCTTTTTGGGTGAGACCATCGACATCCATGGCGGCGGCCAGGATTTGATTTTCCCCCACCACGAAAACGAGATTGCTCAGAGTGAATGTTGCAACGGGGTGCCCTTTGCTCGGTATTGGATGCACAACGGCTACATTAACGTGGATAATAAGAAAATGTCCAAGTCCCTCAATAACTTTTTCACCGTCCGGGACGTGGCGCAGGAGTATGGCTATGAACCCATTCGCTTTTTCCTGATTTCCTCTTCCTATCGTAGCCCCATTAACTATAACACCGAGATCATTCAGCAGGGCATCAGCGCTCTGGACCGTCTCTACAACTGCAAAAACGCTATGGCCTTTGCCCTCGGCAACGCCCCTGAGGGAGAAGCGGACGAGGCGTTTGTGCGTCAGGTGGAGGCCCGGCGTCAGCAGTTTATCGACGCTATGGATGACGACCTCAATACCGCCGACGGTATTGCGGCCCTGTTTGAATTGGTCAAGGATATCAACTTGATGCTGACCCCCGGCACCGCCACCAAGGCGACGGTATTGGCCGGTCAAGGCTTGTTTAACGAGCTGACCGACGTGTTGGGCTTCTGCTACGAACGGCAGGAATCCGGTGCGGACGACGAGGAGATCGAGGCGCTGATTGCCGCCCGTACTGCCGCCCGCAAGGAAAAGAACTGGGCGGAGGCAGACCGCATCCGTGACGAACTGAAAGTACGCAACATCGTGTTGGAGGATACGCCGCAGGGCGTCAAGTGGCACAGAGGCTAATAGTAGACAAAGGCATAGACGATGCCGTGAGCGTGGCGCGGATTATATCGGGAGAGATGGATGATGACGATTAAAGAGAAGGCGTTGCAACAGCATAAGGCGTGGGCCGGTAAACTGGAGATCACCGCCCGGGCCAAGGTGACCAACAGCGAGGAGTTATCTATTGCCTACACCCCCGGTGTGGCAGAGCCCTGTCTGGCCATTCAGCAGGATTACGACCTGTCCTTTTCGCTGACCCGCCGGTGGAATACGGTGGCGGTGATTACCGACGGTACGGCGGTGCTGGGTCTGGGGGATATCGGCCCGGAGGCCGGTATGCCGGTAATGGAAGGCAAGTGTGTCTTGTTTAAGGAGTTTGCAGACGTAGATGCATTCCCCCTGTGTCTGCGCACCAAGGACGTGGACGAGCTGGTACGCACCATCTACCTGCTGTCCGGTAGTTTTGGCGGCATCAATCTGGAAGATATTTCCGCCCCCCGATGCTTTGAGGTGGAACGGCGGCTTAAGGAACTGTGCGACATTCCGGTGTTTCACGACGACCAGCACGGCACCGCCATCGTGGTGGGTGCGGCGCTCATTAACGCCCTTAAACTGGTGGACAAGCCACTTGACAAGGTGCGCTGTGTCATCAACGGCGCCGGTTCTGCCGGCGTGGCTATCGCCCGTCATCTGATGCGTCTGGGGGTGGGCGACCTGATTCTTTGCGATAAGCAGGGTATCCTGTGCCGCACCGCCCGTTACGATAACCCGGCCCATAACGAGATGGCCGCCTGCACCAACGCCGGTTGCGTCACCGGAGGTTTACGGGAGGCTATGGTGGGTGCAGACGTGTTTATCGGTGTATCGGCGCCCCACGTGGTCACACCGGATATGGTGGCGTCCATGGGGGACAAGCCTATCGTGTTTCCTATGGCCAATCCGGTGCCGGAGATTGAACCGGAAGAGGCCAAGGCAGCCGGCGCTTACGTAGTGGGTACCGGTCGTTCGGACCATCCCAACCAGATCAATAACGTACTGGCGTTTCCCGGTATCTTCCGGGGTGCATTGGATGTACGGGCTCGGGATATTAACGATGAGATGAAGTTGGCCGCCAGCCTGGCAATCGCTTCCTTGGTCAGCACGGATGAACTGTCGTGCGACTATATCCTGCCCAAGGCCTTCGACCCTCGGGTGGGGCAGACGGTGGCTGAGGCGGTGGCCGAAGCGGCCCGACGTAGCGGTGTGGCGCGTATATAATCGCCGCCATCCACATATCATCATTACGTAGAGGTGCACAAAATGGACATTTTAGAGATCATACTTATCGGCATTGGTCTATCTATGGATGCGGCGGCGGTTTCTCTGTGCAAGGGACTGTCCGCCTGTCATATCCGTCCCCGGGAAAGCCTGTTGGTGGGTCTGTATTTCGGCGGATTTCAGGCGCTGATGCCGGTGGTCGGGTACGTGTTGGGTAGCGCCTTTGAGGTGTACATTCAGCGGTATTCTCATTGGGTGTCTTTTATTCTCTTATTGCTCATCGGTGCCAATATGTTGAGGGAATCCTTTGAGGAGGAGGAAACGTGCGACGCTTCCTTTCGGGTCCGGTCATTGTTGCCGCTGGCTGTCGCTACCAGTATAGACGCCATGGTTATCGGCGTCCACTTTGAGGCGGAAAGCTATTCCGTACCGCAACTGCTGGTTTCGGTGGGCATTATCGGCATGATCACTCTGGTGATTTCCGCTGTGGCGGTATGGCTGGGTACGGTGGTCGGCTGTCGGTACAGCCGCATAGCACAGCGCTTTGGCGGCAGTATTCTGATTTTGCTGGGTCTTAAGGTGCTGTTAGAGGGGTTAGGTATCCTCAATCTGTAAGTAAAGGATGACGTATTATGGCGCAATGGCTGGTCGTTGACGGAAACAGTATTGTCAACCGGGCATTTTACGGGGTCAAGGCTCTGACCACCAAGGATGGCCGTTATACAAACGCCATCGTGGGATTTCTCAATATTCTGGCCCGTTTACGGGAGATGACCGAGGCAACCCATATAGCGGTGGCCTTTGACGTTCACGCGCCCACCTTTCGCCATGAGGCGTACAGCGAATACAAGGCCGGGCGCAAGGGAATGCCGGAGGAACTTCGTCAGCAGATGGAGCCCCTCAAAGCCATTCTGACGGCTATGGGCCTTGCTTTGGTGGAACAACCCGGCTACGAGGCGGACGATATTCTGGGCACCCTTTCTGCGGCGGCGACGGCGGCTGGTGACCCGTGTGCGATTGCCACCGGTGACCGGGATTCTCTGCAATTGGTAGGGGAGAAGGTCACCGTCCTGTTGGCTACCACCAAGATGGGCCATCCGGAAACGGTGGTGTATACCCCCGATACGGTGATGGAAAAATACGGCTTGACCCCGGCACAGTTGATAGACCTGAAGGCTCTGCAAGGGGATACCAGTGACAACATTCCCGGTGTTCCCGGTGTGGGCGAAAAGACGGCTCTGGACCTGATGCAACGATTTGGGGCGTTGGATACCATATACGACCAACTGGATACGTTGGATATCCGGGACAGTCTGCGTAACAAACTGACCGCCGGAAAGGAAAGCGCTTACACCAGCCGGATGCTGGGTACCATCTGCCGTCAGGTGCCAATGGATACCACCCCGGATCGGTATGCCGTGGGGGAGATGCACCGGCAGGAACTGGCAGGTCTGTTGCAAGATTTAGAACTTTACAAGTGGATGGACAAGCTGGGGCTCGCCGGCGAAGCACCGGCGGTGACCGTTCCTACGGTAACGGTACCGGACGTGGCGGTGGGCGGCAACGAAAAGGCGGATGAGATACTGGATACGGCCCGTCGTACCGGCAGATTGGACGTACTGGCACAGGTGGATGGGGAGGAGATTACCGCCCTATCCCTTGGCTGTGACGGAGTGTTGGCCCATATAGATCGTCTGTCCCCCGCATTTGACCAGCTGGTGGCGTTGCTGTCCGACCCGACGGTATCCAAGCGCACCCACGACGGCAAACCGCTGTATGCTGCCCTGTTGTCTATGGGTGTACAGCCTGAAGGCTTTACACTGGATACGGCGTTGGCTGCCTATCTTCTGGACCCTCTGGCGTCCTCTTATGACCTACTCCGCCTGTTGCGTGACTACGGTGTGGCTTTGCCCGAGGGGGAGGGCGGCGTTTTGCCCGGCTTTGGCCCTCTGGCGGATACGCTTCTACAGGAGGTCACCGACCAGGATATGCTTTCCCTGCTCACCGATGTGGAGATGCCCCTATCCTTGGTGTTGGCGTCTATGGAGCAGGTGGGGTGTGCGGTGGACCGGGAAGGTATCGCCTCCTTTGGTCGGGAGTTGACCGGACGGATAGCGGTGCTGCAAAAGGAGATATTTGACGCAGTAGGATATGCGTTTAACCTCAATTCCCCCAAGCAGTTGGGTAAGGCTCTGTTTGAGGATCTGGGTCTGCCGGCCGGCAAAAAGACCAAGTCCGGCTATTCTACCAATGCCGAGGTGCTGGAAAAACTGAGGGGAGCGCATCCGGCGGTGGAAAAACTGCTGGAATACCGCACCTTGACCAAACTCAACGGCACTTATTGTGAAGGACTCATCAAGGTGATCGCACCGGATGGACGCATCCACTCGGTGTTTAACCAGACGGAAACCCGTACCGGACGCATTTCCTCCTCCGAACCCAATCTGCAGAACATTCCCGTGCGTTCCGAACTGGGACGACAGATGCGTCGGTTTTTCCCGGCCCGGGAAGGATGGGTGCTGTGTGACGCGGATTATTCCCAGATAGAACTCCGGGTGTTGGCCCATATGGCGGATGAACCCACTATGTTGGATGCGTTTAATACCGGCGAGGACATCCACCGGTCTACGGCAGCGCAGGTGTTTGGCGTGTCGGAGGATGCAGTAACTCCCCAGATGCGTTCCTCTGCCAAGGCGGTGAACTTTGGCATCATCTACGGCATCGGTGCCCATTCCCTGTCGGAGGATATCGGGGTCACCTATGGAGAGGCCAAGGCGTATATCGATCGGTATCTGCATCATTTTGGTGCTGTGTCTGCCTTTATGGACCGGCTGATTACCGATGCTGCCGACAAGGGATATGCGCAGACCTTGTTCTGCCGCCGCCGTCCGTTGCCGGAACTGAAGGCCGGTAATGCGATGACCCGTAAGTTTGGCGAACGGGTAGCCCGGAATATGCCCATTCAGGGCACAGCCGCCGATATCATTAAGATGGCTATGGTGCGTGTGTATCGCCGTCTGCGGCAGGAGGGGATGCGGTCACGGCTTATCCTGCAGATACACGACGAGTTGATGGTGGAGGCCCCTGCCGACGAGGTGGAACGTGCCTGTTCTATACTGCGTGAAGAGATGGAAAGTGCCGCCGCCCTGCGTGTGAAACTGGAGGTGGACGTTCATCACGGTCGCACGTGGTACGACGCCAAAGGATAAATTCGTTAACCAGAGTGGGTCGCTTCGGCGACCCACTCTTTTTTTGCGGATACAAATCAATTTGTACAGAAAAATCGGCCAGTATTTGGCAGAAATGACAAAACAAGACAATGTTTCCAAAAACAATTACAATAAAATAGACAAAAACCCTTGCCTTTAGTGGCAGTAATTGGTACAATGTTAGATAGAAGAGTAGGGGAGGGGGTGCATTTATGGATTCGGCATGGTCGTCACAGGAGATAACGACCCGTACACAAGCCTTTGTTCGGGGAGAAGACAGCCGTTGTTACGAGTGGTTGGGCTGCCATTCTGCTGGTGACGGCGGATATACCTTCCGGGTGTGGGCGCCGCAGGCCCAGGCCGTATCCCTCGTGGGAGAATTTTGCGGATGGGACATCGGCGCACAGCCTATGGACCCCTTGCCCGGCGGCGTGTGGGAATGTACCCTGCAAACGGTAGAGGCATATTCCGCTTACGCTTACCATATACTGTTTACCGACGGACAGGCCGTGCAGCAGCCGGACCCGTTGGCCTTTCGTAGGGGTCCCCACGACTGTCTGGTGGGTCCCGTTGCCTACCGCTGGCAGACCACCGGTTGGTATCCTCCCGGCTGTCCTCCCAACGTCTACGAGGTCAGTCCTGCCGGTTGGCGACGGTATGCCGACGGCCGGGTGTTTTCCTACGAGGCGTTGCAGGAAGAACTGATATCCTACGTGTCGGATATGGGATTTACCCACGTTCGTCTGTTGGATGTGGCACGGGGGTTTGCCCCGGACCCGCAGTATGGCTCTCCCGAGTCGTTTATGGCCTTCGTAGACGCCTGCCACCGGTCCGGATTGGGGGTGCTGGTGGATTGGCAACCGGAAGAGGACGACACTCCGGCGGTGCAGAGCGTGGCGCTGTCCCGGGCACGGTATTGGTTGGAGGTGTGCGGTGTAGACGGCCTGTGGGTCTCCACCGAGGATGTCTTGTCCCCGGTGTTTGCGCAGTTTCGGGCTGTTTGTCCCCATGCGCTGTTACTGCAGGCGTCCCCCGGTGACGTGACCCCCTCTCCGGCACGGTCCCTGTTGGCCGGGATGCCCGGCGAGGACGACCAACCCTTTGCCGGGGTACGTACCTTGCTCATCTACCGGCTGTTGTCCCCGATGACCCATCGGCTGTGGATGGGAGACGAGTTTGGTCAGTTGCGACCTTGGGACCCGGATGGGAGCTTGGATTGGTTGTTGCTGGACTACGAGAGCCACCGTATGTTGCGCCATTACGTGCGCACCCTCAACCGTCTGTATCTAGAAACCCCGGCCCTATGGTCCGGTGCGGTATGGATACCGGAAAACGGCGTATTGGTAGCCCGGCTGTCGGAGGATATCTTTGCCGTGTGCAATACCACCCCCTTTTTGATGGAGCAGGTGTCCATTGGCGTGTCGGACAACGCCCTGCGCCGGGAACTGTTCAACTCCGATCTGGCGGAGTTTGGCGGCGGTAACCGACGGATACCACCCTTGCAGCCGACGTTACAGCCGGAGGGCGGATATCCCTACTGCGTTACCTTGACCGTGCCGCCCCTAACCACAGTACTGATACGTAAGACCGATACGATATAAGGAGGATGTTTGCCGTATGTTTCGTAAGCAAGAATGTGTGGCGATGCTGTTGGCCGGCGGCCAGGGAAGCCGTCTGTATGCCTTGACCAAGCGCATCGCCAAGCCTGCCGTACCCTTTGGAGGAAAGTACCGCATTATCGACTTTCCTCTCTCCAACTGTGTCAATTCCGGCATAGAAACGGTGGGTGTTCTGACCCAGTACCAACCTCTGGAACTCAACGACTACATAGGTTCCGGACAACCGTGGGACCTGGACCGTATGGATGCCGGCGTACACGTACT
>JAZRMD010000028.1:0-9744 GCA_045647285.1 Acutalibacteraceae bacterium | reverse complement strand
GCGCATCTCCCCAGTAAGGAAATACGCAAACAGGTCAGGCATCAGTAACAAACGGTCTGCCTGCTCCAACACCTGAGGCTCATAATGGCTCAGATAGGCCAACTGGAAGATGGTGTTAAGAGAAGCAAACTGGATACCGGTGCGACCGTACAACTCCTCCTTGGGAATGGTGGCAAATACCTCTTCCATCATACCATCCGTACGGGCGTCACGATAGTGGACAGGGTTATTGAGCAGATGCCCCTTACGATCGATCAGACCAAAGTCCACTCCCCAGGTATCGATACCGATGGCGTCAAATCCACCGGCATGTACCGCCTTGGTAATACCTTGTTTGATCTCATGGAACAACCGCAACGCATCCCAATGGAACACACCGCATACGTTCACCGGGTCATTACTGAAACGGTGGATCTCCTCCATGCGGATACGTTCCCCGTCAAAAGTAGCCAGAATGGCCCGACCGCTAGACGCGCCGAAATCAAAGGCAAGAACACGATTACTCAATGCACATTCCCCTTTCCAAACATACTGACAATAGCATACCACATTTTTTCATTTCTGTCTACATTTGGCGAAAATAACGATAATTTAACGCTTGATTTCCCATTTTCAATCATATATAATCATAAATAATCAATAAGAGGAGGCTCACACTATGCTCCCACTAGAAAGACAAAATGAAATCATACGCTTATTGGCGCAAAAACAAGTAATTACCGTAGACGAATTATGTCAGCGGTTATTTTCCAGTGGTGCCACCATCCGTCGGGATCTGAAAATATTGGATGCGGCCGGTCTGATTCGCCGTACCCACGGCGGAGCCGTGTACATAGACGGTAATAACGCCGATTTCCCCATGCCCATACGGGAAACGGAACACACGGAAGAAAAGGAGCGACTGGCCCGAAAGGCCGTGAGCTTTATCCGGGACGGGCAGACGTTATTTTTGGATTCCAGTAGTACGGTTTGCCGCCTGGCACGGCATCTGAAAGATTTTCGCAATCTGCGGATCATCACCAATAGTCTTAAAACGGCCAACATCCTTGCCGAATCGGGAAAGGCCGAGGTGTTTTGCACCGGTGGACGGCTACGGGAAAGCGGTATGTCTTTTGTGGGGGCGCAAACACAACACTTTATACAGCAGTTTTCCGCTGACTATGCATTCATTTCCTGCCGAGGTATTCACCCTCAGGCCGGAATAACCGATGCAGACGAAAACGAAGCCCACATTAAACGCCTGTATATCCGTAACGCCACCAAGACCGTATTGCTTTGCGACAGCAGTAAGTTGGGCAAACGCGGATTTTGTCGCATTGGCGACATAGAGGATATCCATCACATTCTTACAGATGGTGAACTACCCAAGGAATATCGCGCATAAAACAACGGAAAAGCGATCGATTACATCTCTTCTCCGTTGTCTATTGTATCACTTACGCACCCGATTGCGCAATGAGCGAAAAAACTGTTGCAACCGTTCCCGGCATTCCTCTTCCAGGACACCATTAACCAATTGCGGACGATGGTTATAAGGTAGTGTAAACAAGTTGACCAATGAGCCGCAGGACCCGGCCTTGGGGTCGGCAGTCCCCTGCACTACCCGGTCAATACGGGCGTTGATGATCGCCCCGGCGCACATAGGACAGGGTTCCAAAGTCACATACAGCTCGCACCCGGACAGACGCCACCCCCCCAGATGCTTACATGCGGCGTCTATGGCTTCCAACTCAGCGTGTGCCAGAGCGTTCTTACCTATCTCACGCCGATTGCGTCCGACGCCCACGACCTGGCCGTCACGTACAATAACAGCACCCACCGGTACCTCGCCCTCGGCGGCGGCTTCATCAGCTAACTGTAAGGCTATCCGCATATAGGTTTCATCCATCATCCGTCATCCTCCCACATACGCACTCCACAGGGTTAACACCAGATAAACCACCAACGATATGGTGAATAAGGGCGATGACAACAACGCCTTACAGCGTCCACCCACCGTTAGGCTGGAACGTCTGGGTAACCGGCGAAACAACGCACTGTGACGCAACCACAGAATAAGGAGAGACACGCCGCCCACCACCAGAAGAACGGAAAACACCAACAGAATATATCCATTCTGCATTTGCAAGGACATATCTAAGCTGAGATACTCCATTAAAGTAGCCATGGCGTTGTTAGCAAAGTGGACGGCAACCGGCAACCAGATATTATCCGTCATCACGTACAGCCAACCCAGCACAACACCCACAATCAGCGCAAAGGGTACCTGGGTAATGTTGCCGTGCATCAGACCAAACAGCAAAGCCGACACCAACACAGCAAACCAGTCACCGTACCCCCGTAAGGTGCGTAACACATAGCCACGGTACACCATCTCTTCCAGTATAGCCGGTAGCACTGCCACCACCAGAAGATTCAGCAGTAGGCTGGTAGGCGTTTGTTCCATCAATTGCGGAATCTCCGGTCGGGACATACCCAGGCTTTCCAGCCAGACCGTCACGTAATTGGATAGAAAATTCGCTACGATACAACCGCCAACGCCGGCCAATACACCAAAGAAAGCATCAAAGGCCGAAAGCGGCTTGGATGGCGACAGAGGAAAATACCGGCGCCTGCATAACAGCGCCACCACCACCGCCGGGACCAAAAAATCGAAGGTATATACGGCGGCGTACAGCAATAGGTAGGCGGTGTTCCCCAACCCTAGATAGGCATCTGACACCACCAACTCGTAGGAGATTACGTCTAAAGCCACAAGACCGGTCACCACCGCCGTAAAGAACACCTGCATGACCAAGGTCAGCGAAAGCATCATAACGCCGATGAAGGCGGCATCCTTACGCAGTCGCTTCTTTTCTGCCTGCTCGGGAGTAAGCGGAGGCGGCTCCGGAGACCGGTACGGCGTATACATAGGCGGCTGATAATGCCGCATATCGGGTGTGTAAGACATGGTTATCCCTCATTTCTCTTACCATTCTATCACATTTTTCCCGGATTGTATAGAGAAATTATTCTTTTTCCGTTGCACTATAGAACAAAATATGGTATCATATCTAAGATTGACCGGGAGGTGAGGATATGGACAACCGCCCTATTGGCGTATTTGATTCCGGATTGGGTGGACTAACCGTAGTACGGCGGCTGTTGGAGCTGCTACCTAACGAGCACATTGTGTACTTTGGTGACACCGGCCGTGTCCCCTACGGCACCCGAAGTGAAGAAACCATCCGGCGATACACCCGTGAAGATGCGGCGTTTCTGCTCCGTCAGAATGTGAAATACATCATTGCCGCCTGCGGCACGGTAAGCTCGGTAGCGAAGGGTGAGCTGGATGCCCTGCCCGTACCGGCCATCGGTGTGGTGGAGCCCACCGCCAAGTCTGCCGCCCACAGCACCCATAACGGGCGCATCGGTATCATTGGTACAGCAGCCACCGTGCGTTCCGGCTCTTTTGCCCGGCATCTGCGGCAGTTGGATAACCGGTTTATCGTCACAGCCGTTCCCTGCCCCATGTTTGTCCCTCTGGTGGAAAACGGTTGGATCGCATCGGATGACGATGTAGCCATCCCTATGGTACGTCGGTATATGCAACCGTTTAAGGAGGCCGGCATAGACACCTTGATACTGGGATGCACCCATTTCCCCTTGTTAGCCCCCATTATACAGCAAGAATTGGGTGATGGCGTGACCCTTATTGATTCCGGCAAGGAGACCGCCGCCCACTGTACTCGGATACTACAGCAAGAGAACGCCGTATCAGACAACACCGCCGGTCGTTGCCAATTTTACGTATCGGACCGCCCCGACGGATTTACACGGGTGGCAGAAATATTCCTGGGACGCTCGGTGCAAGAGGCGGTGGAGACCATCTCGCCCGATGCGCTGACCACCGAGAAAGGCTGATGTTATGGACGTACTAATACATATCAGCGGTACGCAGACCTTGGCCGGCGAAAAGCCGGATACCATTGAACTGACCACCTCCGGCACACTACTACCCACCGCTGAAGGGTGGCAACTGTGCTATGCGGAATCCGAAGCCACCGGTCTGCCGGGCACCACCACAACGGTACACGTCACCCCTCAACGGGTGGTTTTGGAACGTTCCGGGCCCAACGCCAGTATTCTGGTGCTGGAAAAACACCGGCGCCACCATTGTAATTACAACACTCCTTACGGAATGTTGGACCTGGGTACCTATGCCACCGCCATTGATTGCTCCTTTGGTGACAAAGGCGGTACTCTGGATTTTGCGTACACATTAGGATTTAACGGCGGTGTCAATTCTTCTCACGCCGTGCATATTGAAGTGGAGGACAAAGCAACATGTCTACTATCGTAAACGTAGCCGAAGCACAACTGCGCCGTTGTCTGGCCAACGCTCTGGAACAAGCTATCCGCAAGGGAGAACTCCCGGAGGGAGAACTGGGCGCTTACACCATTGAGGTGCCTGCTGACCGTAAAAACGGAGATCTGGCCACCAATGCCGCCATGGTGTCTGCCAAAGCATTTCGTAGCGCTCCCCGTAAGATTGCGGACGCTTTAGCTGCCAACGTTTGTCTGGATAACACCTACTTTGAGCGTATAGAAGTAGCCGGCCCCGGGTTTATTAACGTATTCCTCTCCCCTGCTTACTATTCCGCCATTGTTAATGACGTTATCACACAAGGCGACCATTACGGCCGTTCTTCCTACGGCGGCTCTAAAAAGATTATGGTGGAATACGTATCCGCCAACCCCACCGGTCCCATGCATATGGGTAACGCCCGTGGCGGCGCATTGGGCGACTGCCTGGCATCCGTATTGGATGCCGCCGGATATGAGGTGTGGAGAGAGTTCTATATCAACGACGCCGGCAACCAGATCGAAAAATTTGGTCTTTCTCTGGAAGTACGCTATCTGCAATTATTCATTGGCGAAGAGAACGTGGAGCTTCCGGAGGATGCCTATCACGGCGACGATATCAAGGAACACGCCGCCGCTTACGCAGCCATCTATGGGGACAAGCTGGTCAACGCCGATCAGCAAACCCGTCGCCAGGCACTCATCGACTACGCCCTGCCGCTAAATATTGAAAAGATGAAAGCCGATATGGCCAAATACCGCATCGTGTACGACCGGTGGTACACCGAGTCTACCCTTCACAACAACGGCGAACTGAAGGAGATCATCGATATCCTTACCGAAAAGGGGCTTACCTATGAAAAAGACGGCGCCCTGTGGTACAAAGCCGGTGAATTCGGCGAAAAATACCAACCCAAAAAGCATCTGAATCGGGATGGCGAAGAGGAAGGTATCAAGGATGAGGTGTTGGTGCGTGCCAACGGCAACCCCACCTACTTTGCCGCCGATATTGCTTATCACCGCAACAAGTTTATGCGCGGATTTGACACCTTAATTGACGTATGGGGCGCTGACCACCACGGTCACGTAGCCCGTATGAAGGGCGCTATGGACGCTGTGGGTTTTAACGGTGATAACCTACACGTGGTCCTGATGCAGTTGGTCCGTCTGGTGCGCGACGGAGAAATTGTCCGTATGTCCAAGCGGTCCGGCAAGGCCATTCAGCTGAGCGATCTGCTGGATGAAGTGCCGGTGGATGCGGCCCGGTTCTTCTTCAATCAACGGGAAGCTAACACCCAGATGGAATTTGACCTGGGTCTGGCCATTGAGCAATCCTCTTCCAACCCGGTGTATTACGTACAATACGCCCATGCCCGTATTCACTCCATCTTCCGTAAGATGCAAGAAAACGGAACGACCGTACAAGCCGCTACCTCTCAGCAACTGGATCTGCTGACGGCAGCCGAAGAACGGGAACTGATTCGTCACCTGTCTTCTCTGGAGAAGACGGTTGTGGATTGCGCCCGGAACTACGACCCCTCCGGTATTACCCGGTACGCTCTGGAACTGGCCACCCTGTTCCACAAGTTCTATAATGCCTGTCACGTTTCCGGCGTGGATAATAACTTAATGATGGCGCGTCTGGCTCTGTGTGATGCCACCCGTATTGCCCTTAAGAACGTGCTCACTATGATGAAGATAGACGCTCCAGAAAGTATGTAAAGCAAATCACCTATACACACAAACCCCTTGTGCCACAAGGCACAAGGGGTTTTTATCATTCTTCTATGAGGTCTAACAATATGTCACGCAGTTGCTCAGCGCCCTCTCCGGTCACTGCCGAAAACGGAATACACGTAACACCGTCCAGGTCACCCAGCTCTTGTGTAAGAGCGTTTAACCGGGCGGCACGCTCGGTCTTATTGAGCTTATCCGCCTTGGTCAGCACCACCACAAAGGGAATACCGCATTGGACCATATAATCCAACATCTGATAATCGTCCTTACTGGGAGGATGACGCATATCCACCAACTGCAACACCAATCGCATATCCCTGTCAGCGTCAAAGTAGCCCTCTATCAGTTCCTTCCACCGTTTTTTCTCTGCGGTAGACACCTTAGCGTAGCCATAACCAGGCAGGTCAACCAACCGCAAACCGGGTAAACGGTAAAAATTGATGGTTGCTGTCTTGCCGGGGGTGGCACTAGTGCGAGCCAGCGCCTTACGACCGGTCAAGCGATTAATGAGTGAGGATTTACCCACGTTAGAACGACCGGAAAAAGCAATCTCCGGCAACGTATCTTCCGGTAACTGCGCCGAAATACCGGCAGACAGTTCAAATGTAGCCTCTTCCCAACGCATTATACGTCCCTCCCAGCCGGGTCACGGACCAACGCATGATGGATAACCGTATCCAGACACTTAGCCGGGATAAAGTGGGTATGCTCCTTAACCACCGTTTCCACCTCGCTCAAATCCGATAGATTATCCTCCGGAATGATAACGGTGGACATACGGTGGGTGTAGGCCGCCATCGTTTTTTCACGCAGGCCGCCGATGGGCAACACCCGACCACGCAGAGAGATCTCGCCGGTCATCGCTACGTCACCCTTTACCGGAATACCCGTAAGGGCAGAAACAATGGCGGTGGTCATGGTCACGCCGGCGGAAGGACCGTCCTTGGGCACAGCACCTTCCGGCACGTGGATGTGAATATCCTTAGTCTTGTAGAAATCCGCAGGAATATGCCAATCCCCGGCGCGGGAGCGCACGTACGTCACCGCCAGACGGGCCGATTCCTTCATCACGTCACCCAGGTTACCGGTCAATTCCACCTTACCGGTGCCTTCCATAATGGCCACCTCAACGGGCATGGTTTCGCCGCCAACAGCGGTCCAGGCAAGGCCGTTGACAACACCCACCATATCCTCCCGTCGGTCGTTTTCCGGCTTGTACTTGGGAGTACCCAGATAGGTTTCCAAATTGGCCGGGGTCACCGATACGGCCTCGGTGGTGCCCTCGACCAATTCCTTAGCCGTCTTGCGACAGATGGTTGCGATGGTGCGCTCCAGGTTACGCACACCAGCTTCCCGGGTGTAGCACTCAATGATCTTGCTCATAGCCGCCGGAGAAACGCGCAGTTGCTTAGCGGTAATACCGTGTTTGCGCAACTGCTTCTTAAGCAGATGACGCTGGGCAATGCGCTTCTTTTCCTCCGCAGTATAACTGGACAGATGTATCACGTCCATACGGTCATACAGCGGCGCCGGTATGGTAGAAGCATCGTTGGCGGTGGTGATAAACATCACCTCCGACAGATCAAAGGGTAGGTCAACGTAATGGTCACGGAACGCACTGTTCTGCTCGGTATCCAGCACCTCCAGCATAGCGGAAGCCGGGTCACCACGGAAGTCGTTGCCCATCTTGTCAATCTCATCCAAAAGAACAAGAGGATTACGGCTACCGGCCTGCTTGACGGCCGTCATAATGCGGCCGGGCATAGCACCCACATACGTGCGCCGATGACCGCGAATCTCGGACTCATCACGGACACCACCTAAGGATACTCGGGTATACTTGCGGCCCATGGCCTCGGCAATAGACCGGGCAATAGACGTCTTGCCCACACCGGGAGGACCCACCAGACACAGCACTTGACCTTTCATCTCGTCCGACAGCTGACGCACGGCTAACGCCTCAATGATACGGTCTTTAACCTTGGTCATACCGTCGTGGTCCCGGTCCAGAATCTTACGGGCCTTAGCCAGATCCAGATGGTCATCGGTGGTGGTGTTCCACGGTAATGCCAGACAGGTATCCAGATAGGTGCGCACCACCGTGGCTTCGTGGGAGCCGGGAGGCATCTTGCCTAGCTTACGGCATTCCTTACGCAATTGGTCCGCCGTTTCCTGCGGCAGATTCAGCTCGTCAATGGCTTTCAGGTATTCAGCCGACTCCTCTAACGGGTCGTCGGCCTCCCCCAACTCCTCGGAAATAGCACGAATCTGCTCACGCAGATAGTATTCCTTCTGGTTTTCGTCCATCTGTTCCTGAACCTTGGCTTCTATCTTTTTTTCCAGTTCCAGGACCTGGCATTCTCTATCGAGAATACGCAACAGGGTTTCCGCACGGTTGGTAACCACCAATTCATCCAACACCTGCTGCTTTTCCTCAGGAGGCATAGGCAGATTGCTGGCGATATAGTCCGACAGATGACCTACCTCTTCGTCCGTTGCCACCGCCATAGCCACATCCGGCGCAATACCGGAAGCCAACTCTGCGTAACGGTCAAAGGTGTTGCGCAGTTCACGGACCATAGCCACATTCCACAAACGGGAGGTCAACGGCACGTCCGGCAATTCCTTGGTCACCACCGCATAGTAAGGCGCAGACTGGGTAACCCCCTCCACGCAGGCACGGTACTCCCCTTCTACAACGATGCGAAAATTATCGTGGGGCAGCTTAAGAATCTGTTGCACTCGGCCCACCACGCCCACACTATACAACTCGTGGGGTTGTGGGTCTTCCTGCTCCAGATCCTTCTGCGCTATCAAAAATATGCGCTGGTCCTTTTTCATCGCCGCATTCAGTGCGGCAACGGATTTGAGACGACCCACATCAAAGTGGATAATCGTCTCGGGAAAGCAAACCAGTCCCCGAAGCACCAGCATCGGCAGACTTTCTATACGGGTGTGGCTTTCCATACATATCACCTCTTTTATGTTGCCAAAAAAGCAATCGGCCGACAACAGAGCCGACCGATCACAACATTAATTATTTACGGTTTTACGGCGTGTAGCATTTTTGGCCTTGGTTGCCGTTTTCAGTCGGTTATTCTTCTTATCCGGATTGTACACGATCTGCGGCGCGGCGCCGAGGTTGACACAATCCGCCGTAATGACCACCTTTTCCACCGTAGGGTCGGAAGGTACATCAAACATCAACTGGGTGAGCAGACCCTCCATCACGCTACGCAAACCACGGGCGCCAGTTTCGCGCTTAAGGGTCATCTCTGCTACAGCACGCATAGCGTCATCAGTAAAGGAAAGCTGTACGCCATCCAGCTCGAACAACTGGACGTACTGCTTCATTATGGCGTTTTTGGGCTCGGTCAATATACGCACCAACGCCTCGGCGTCCAGCGACTGCAAGGTGGTGATGAGCGGCATACGACCAACCAGTTCGGGAATAAGGCCGTACTTGACCAAATCCTGCGGTACCACCTGACGCATCAGCGCCTGTACCTCGGCATCCTTCTTGGAGCGTACCTCGTTGCCAAAGCCCAGAGAACCAGCGTTGACACGCTTTTCGATGGTCTGGGTAATGCCATCAAAAGCACCGCCCAGAATAAACAGAATGTTGGTGGTGTCAATCTGGATAAACTCCTGTTGAGGATGTTT
>JAZRMD010000027.1:0-5760 GCA_045647285.1 Acutalibacteraceae bacterium | reverse complement strand
TAGGGAGTTCGGTGTAGCGCCCTTCGGCAGGCATTTCGCAACGCGAAATGCGAATTTAGGTGTGTGGCCGGAACGGCGACTCGCCGCCCCTTCTTTGTAAAACACAAAGAGGTACGCTGCCGCAGCTGTGTTCTGTGCTTTGGGGTGTCAGTATAGCATATTTTTCTCAAACATGCAAGTCGTTTTTATTTCATTCCGCACTTTTTGTCAAAACCGGGATTGTAGGCGTAATAGTTTTTACTGTTTAGCTTATCCGTCATCAACCGCAAGCCCTCACCAAATCGCTGGAAGTGTACGATTTCCCGTTCACGCAAGTATTTCAGAGGCTCCTTAACATGGGGGTCATCCACCAGTCGCAACAGGTTATCGTAGGTGACGCGCGCTTTTTGTTCCGCTGCCAAGTCCTCGTGCAGGTCTGCCAACGGGTCCCCGACGGACTGGAAGGTAAGCGCACTAAATGCTTCGCCGGAAGCGGCAACCGGATACACGCCGGTGGTGTGGTCGGTATAATACGGGGCGAAACTGCTGTTTTTTATCTCTTGTTCGGTCAAGTTACGCGTTAACTGGTGAACGATAGCCGATACCATTTCCAAGTGGTTCAGCTCTTCCACGCCCACATCTGTCAGTATGCCTTTGAGTTCTCCGAGGGGCATAGTGTAACGTTGGCTTAAATACCGCAACGCTGCGCCGGCTTCACCGTTGGGGCCGCCGTACTGGCTGATAATGACCTGTGCCAACTTCGGATTACATTGCTTGATGTTGACTGGATACTGCAATTTCTTCTGATATTGAAACATTGTTAAACACCTCCCTTATGGTTATCCCAAGGCCACGGATCGGCTACCCATTCGCGCCAAGAGCCTTCTACGTCTTGTTGCGTTAACACAAGGTTTCCGTAGTGCTGCTCGTAGGCGTCCTTAAGCATGTTTAATTTCTCTTTGTACATGCACCGCAGACGCATGGCCGCAGCATCATCGGGGTGAGAATTCAAAAACAACCCCAGATCGTACAACGCAAACTGATAGGCGCTGATTCGCTTAAGCATATCCCGACGGTCAACCACGGCACATCACCCCACCACGAAAAGGCTTATCCAGTTCCGGGAAGAGGGTACCTCTTTCCAGCGCCAATTCCGGCTCATACACTTCCTGCAACTGATGCCACGGTACGTACGCCATGGCTACCGTTGCGTCGCCGGGAAACTTTGCCATTACACAGGGACACTCTTTGTTCACAGCCAAAACTCCTTTCATATTGATTACATTCCAAGGTATGTCCCAATGGCGTGTATTGACACAAAAAAACAAGGACGCTATCACTGAGCGTCCTTGTTTTGCCTTTTTTTGACAATGCGTAGGTATAAAAAGTAACCGAGCATACTGATGATGGCCGTAACACCAATGATGATGCCGGCAGTCAAATAATCCTGCCGCCCCAGATATTGTCCACATACGGTAGAGGATACTACGGATGGGATCCGGGCTATCAAGGTGATGACTAAGAAGGTAGACGTGCGCATGTCGGTGAGTCCGATAAAGTAGGTCAATATATCCTTTGGTGTTCCGGGTATAAAGAACAATATAAAAACCAATCGGTTTCGCTTCTTCTCACTGTTAATAAAGCGTAGTTCTTGTATCTGTTCTCGTGTTATAAAGGACTCCACCATAGGGATACCCCATTTTTTAACCAAGAGGAATACGGCGACAGAGGAAAGAGCCACACCGGCAAGGCAGATAAACGTGCCTTCTATGGCGCCATAGGCATAGCCGGCTCCCAATTCAATGATCTCCCCCGGTATAAGAGCAACAATAATCTGTAAGCATTGCAGGGCAAAGAGGATCAGGCGCCCCTTCCAGCCAAAGGAATGCAAAAAGGATAGAAAATCCTCTACGGAATGCATATAAGGGGAGAACACCTTTTGAAATAACAAGGTCAACAACAGTAGGATCACCAAAAACGCACCGACGGAGAGACCACTTACAATACGGCGTCGGGTAACGTATTGCTTGTCCTTGTCCATCATGTGTCACTCCTCTCATAATGCAGACAAGCGCATCCGAACTACCAACGGATGCGCTTGTGGGTTATTTGTCTTGCAGGGCGCGTTCCAGCCAAATGCTGCCGATATCCATAGCGTTGTATAAACCGATCTTTTCGCTCTTCTTGACTATACGGTCCTTCATACGCACATCAGGATCGGTCAGGAGAAGTTGAACTTGAATTTTCTCGGCCATGGTCATATCGTTTTCGTCCTTGGTGGTCAATATCTGCATCATAATGACGTATTCGTCCGACATGTTACCATAGTATAACACGTTGCCGGAGCGCACCAACGGACGGCCCTTATACATCAGGTAGGGGGTGTCTGCCATAATATAGCCTCCTTAATTGTTTAGATAAGAACTGACTAAAGCGCGCATCAATTCGTCCCGGTCCACCTTGCGGATGAGGGCACGGGCGTTGTTGTGCGTGGTAATGTAGGTGGGGTCCTCAGACAGAAGATACCCAACCAACTGATTGATGGGGTTATAGCCCTTCTCCTTAAGAGCGTCATAAACGCTGGTGAGGATAACCTTCATCGCCTGTTCTTTGTCATCGCCTAAAGAAAAAGTCATAGTTCTGTCTAACATATTGTTCACTCCTATCTGTTTACCATATCGCTATACGATTATTATAGCGTAAAAAAATGGATTTTACAAGTAGTAACTTTATTAAGTTCTTAACACACAGCCGTTTTCTGCAAGATTTTTGAAGATTTTTGCCATAACCGGGTCAATGTCTTCGTCCGAAAGAGTGCGATCGGCAATACGGAATTTTAAGCTATAGGCAACACTCTTCTTTCCAGCGGTAATCTGAGCACCACGGTAAACGTCGAAGAGGGCAACGCTTTCCAGCATACGACCGCCGGCACGGCGGATTACCTCTTCAATGCTGGCTACCGGCATATCGTCGTCGCACAGCAGCGCCAAGTCACGCTCAACAGCCGGAAAACGGGGCAACGGCTGATAGATCACAGCCGGGGTGTCAATGCGGAACAGCGCACACAGATCCAGTTCGGCCAAATACACACGACTTTGAATATCGTATACTTTGGTTACATCGGGGTGTGCTTCGCCGATATATCCCAGTTTGTCATTGCCCAACAGCACGTCAGCCTGACGGCCGGGATGCAGGAAGGGCTCCTTGCCGGCCACAAACGATGCCGTGACACCAAACGTGTCCATCAAGCTCTCTACGATACCCTTGAGGGTGAAGAAGTCTTCACCCTCACCATAGATGCCCAAGCAGAGGGTGGGAATTTCATCCGGCTGCTCAGTAAGGGGGATAGATTTGGGGACAAAGCGTTTGCTGACTTCAAAGAAGCGCACGGCGCTGTTTTTACGGCTGTAGTTGGTTGCCAGTACGGTCAACATGCTGGTGGCCAGTTGCGTACGCATCACAGAGTATTCCTCGCCCAGAGGGTTGAGCAGGGTGACTGCCTGACGGCGAGGGTCATTCTCGGCAAGTCTTAGGGAGTCTACCGCCTTGCCGCTAATGAAGGAGTAGGTGGAAATCTCACGCATTTCCCGGGCGATTAAGATGCGCTTAACCTTATCGGTCTTAATGCGTTCCGGCAGTTTTTTGCCTCGAACAATATCGCCGCGGATAGGAGTTGCCACAATATAGTCGCAACCGTAGATGCGCATAACCTCTTCCGCCAGGTCGGCGGCGCCTTCCACGTCATCACGATGGGAAGGAACATGGCACTCCAACATACCGTCCTTTAAGGTGGTGCGAATATCCAAATTATTGAGTATGGTCAGAATGGTGTCGTAAGGCACTTCTATACCCAATAGGTCGTTGATGCGCTGAGCCGGCACACTTAAGACACGAGGGGAGGGGAGACCGTTGTGCAGGTCATAGGTACCGTCTACGATATCACCGGCATCGAGCTCCTGTACCAGTTGTAAAGCACGGTTCATAGCAAACTCTACACCGATAATATCCACACCGCGCTCAAACCGGGCGCTGGATTCGGTACGAACGCCCAGCGTTCTGCCGGTGCGCCGCACGTTATCCCGGCGGAATTTAGCGCACTCAAAAAACATGTCGTGGGTGTCGTCCTTGATTTCGCTGTTCAGACCGCCCATAATACCGGCAAGGCAAGAGGGGCCTTCAGCGTCGGCGATTACCAACATATCCTCGTTTAACTCGTGGGATTTTTCATCCAAGGTCGTGATGGATTCGCCACACTTCGCGTGGCGCACGATAATCCGCTTGCCGCGAATGTCACGCAGGTCAAATGCGTGCATAGGATGGCCGGTTTCCAGCAGTACGTAGTTGGTAATATCCACGATATTATTGATGGGACGCATACCGGCGGCACGCAGGCAACGCTTCATCCAATCGGGAGAATCCTTTATGCGCAGATTCTTAACCACACGGCCCATATACCGAGGGCAGAGGTCGTAGTCTTCCACGTGCACCTGAATATCTTCTGTCACGTCGCCACCGGCCGTTGTATAGGTGGGAGTGGGGCAGGTAAACGGCTTATTAAGAGCCACAGCCACCTCACGGGCAACGCCCAGCACGCAGTTACAATCGGGGCGGTTGGCGGTGATTTTGAAATCGATGATGACGTCGTTGAGCCCCAGCACTTCACGCATATCCGTGCCGACAGCATATATGTCCGCAAGAATCATAATGCCGTTGACATCGCAACCAGGAAAGTCACCGGATTTGAGCCCCAGTTCTTCGCCGGAACACAGCATACCGTTGGAGGGCAGACCACGGAGTTTCCCCTTGGTGATATGCGTACCGTCAGGCAAGTAGGAGTTGTGCAGTGCGGCCGGCACGACAGCACCCACAAACACGTTTTGTGCGCCGGTGATGATCTGTACCGGCTCTTCACCGCCCACATCCACCTGACAAACCTGAAGATGGTCGGAATCGGGATGCTTTTCTAACTGAACGATTTTGCCGACCACCACGTTTTTGAGGGTTTCGGATGTGTCCACAATGTCCTCTACCTCAAAACCACTGCGAATCATCTTGTCGCACAGTTCTTGTACGGGTATGTCAATATCTACGTATTGTTTCAGCCAACTAACAGAAATATACATTATCTACCCCTCCTTATCGGTCAAACTGCTCAAGGAAGCGTTGGTCGTTCTCAAACAGAAGACGGATATCGCTTATCTTATAGCGAGTTGTTGTTAATCGGTCAAGGCCGATGCCGAAAGCAAATCCGGTGTATTCCTCCGGGTCAATACCGCCCATTTCCAGCACACGGGGATGCACCATGCCGGCGCCAAGAATCTCGATCCAGCCGGCGCCCTTGCACACGCGACAGCCCTTACCGCCGCACGCAGAGCAACTAACGTCTACCTCAACGCTGGGCTCAGTAAAGGGGAAGAAGGAGGGACGAAAACGCACCTTGGTATCCGACCCGTAAATCTCCTGAGCAAACTGCTCTAATACACCCTTTAGGTCGCACATAGTAATGCCTTTATCGATCACCAGACCTTCGATCTGGTGGAAGACGGGGGAATGGGTGGCGTCCACTTCATCGGCGCGGAACACACGACCGGGGCAGATGATACGGATGGGGGGCGTACGTTCTTCAAGTGTCCGTGCCTGCGCCGCAGAGGTTTGGGTGCGCAGAAGCAGGTTGTCGCTAAGGTAGAATGTGTCTTGCATATCTCGGGCCGGATGGTCCTTGGGTACGTTTAAAGCTTCAAAGCAATAGTAGTCGGTTTCTACCTCGGGGCCGTCGACCAC
>JAZRMD010000026.1:0-3991 GCA_045647285.1 Acutalibacteraceae bacterium | reverse complement strand
CCACGTGGGTCTGCAGGCCCGTCTGATGTCCCAGGCTATGCGTAAGTTGGCGCCGGCGGTATCTCGGTCCAACTGTCTGGCTTTGTTTATTAACCAGTTGCGTATGAAGGTGGGCGTGGTGTACGGAAACCCGGAGGTCACCTCCGGCGGTAATGCGCTTAAGTATTATGCGTCGGTGCGCCTGGATGTGCGCCGCACCGAGACCCTCAAGAACGGTGCTGACGCTATCGGCTCCCACACCCGTGTGAAGGTGGTTAAGAACAAGTTGGCACCGCCTTTCAAGCAGGCGGAGTTTGACGTGCTGTACGGTATCGGTATCTCTCGTGACAGCGAGCTCATCGATCTGGCGGTGAAACTGGATATTATTGAAAAATCCGGCTCCTGGTTCTCCTACAAGGGCGAACGTCTGGCGCAAGGCCGGGATAACGTCCGGGACCTGTTGCGGGGCGATGCGGCCCTGTCGGCGGAGATTGAACAGTTGGTACGGGAGAACATCGATAAGATCGTTCCCGGTATCCGTCCCTCTGTGGCCCCCTCTGCTCCGGTGGAGATTCCGCTGGCGGCGGCACAGCAGGTCACCAGTACGGCGGCCAAGGCACAGATCGATATTGTGGTGGACGAGGAATAATGACATAATGGCAGGGGCAGAGGCAACTCTGCCCCTCTTTCTCGTGGAGGACAGTATGGTTATTACTGAGGTACAGCGGCAACGGCGGCACCTATACAAGTTGATACTGGACGGAACAGAGGGGCCCGAAGTGGATGTGCGTACCTTTGATGAGTCCCCCTATCGGGTGGGGGATACCATTCTTCCCGAACAGGTGGAGGCATTGGTGGCTCGTTCTCAATATGACCGGGCCCACGACAAGGCGCTGTACCTGTTGGGGTTACGGGATCACGCCTGTAAGGAACTGGAAAAGAAGCTGTGCGCCGAAGCGTCCCCCGAGGTGGCGGCGGCGGTGGTGGAGCGATTGCGTGAGGTGGGCTTGTTGGACGATGCCACCTACGCCACCCGTATGGCCCACAGTCTGGCCACCTATAAGCAATATCCGCGCCGCCGTGTGGTGCAGGAACTGGTGCGCCGTGGCATATCCCGGGAGTTGGCACAGCAGGCGGCCGAAAATAACGATACGGAGGATTTTCAACAAGCACTTGCAATACTGCAAAAGAAGTATTATAATAAACTGAATGACCGTGATTCCCGGCAACGGGTGATGGCGGCTCTTGCACGGCGCGGCTTTTCCTACGGGGCGATCCGTCAGGCTATGGAAGTCTATGACGCCAATTTTGATACCGAGGAGCAAGAATGGTATGATTAAGGTCGGTATGGTATCCCTGGGATGCCCTAAGAATCAAATGGATGCCGAACTAATGTTGGCGCGGCTGGAACAGGCCGGTTTTCGTATCACCGCCGAGAGTGGCTTGGCGGATGTGGTCATCGTCAATACCTGCGGCTTTATCGAGGACGCCAAGAAGGAGTCCATTGAGAACATACTGGAGTTTGCCCAGCTCAAGAAGGAAGGCCAGATCAAGAAGATTCTGGTCACCGGTTGTCTGGCGGAACGGTATCAGCAACAACTGGTAGCGGAGATACCGGAATGTGACGGTGTGTTGGGCCTGGGCGCCAATGCGGATATCGTGGAAGCGGTCCACAAGGCCATGGAGGGGGAGACCTACCATAGCTTCCCCCCCAAGAGCGATTGGGTGCTGGACGGCGACCGGTTGCTGACCACACCGCACTTCTTCGCCTATCTGCGCATTGCGGACGGTTGCGACAACCGCTGTACCTACTGCGCTATCCCGATGATTCGGGGCGGTCTGCGGAGTCGCCGGATGGAAACTCTGGTAGATGAAGCCCGGCAGTTGGTAGCCGGTGGCGTGAAGGAGCTGGTGCTGGTGGCGCAGGATACCACCGTGTACGGCCGTGACCTGTACGGTGAATGTCGGCTGCCTCAACTGTTGCGTCAGTTGTGCGCCATAGAGGACCTGCGCTGGATACGGCTTTTGTACTGTTATCCGGAACATATTACCGAGGAACTGCTGGACGTGATGGCTACCGAGGAGAAGGTGCTACCGTATATGGATATGCCCATTCAGCACGTCAGCGGTGCGGTACTTAAGCGGATGAATCGTCCCGGTGACCGGGAAAGCCTGACCGCCCTGATTGCCCATATTCGTGAGCGTGTGCCGGGCATTATCCTGCGCACCACCGTGATGACCGGCTTCCCCGGGGAAACCAAGCAGGATTTCCGTGAGTTGTGCGAGTTTGTCAAGGAGATACGGTTTGAACGGTTGGGTTGCTTTGCCTACTCCCCGGAGGAGGGCACTCCGGCGGCCACCATGCCTGACCAGGTGTCTGACAAGGTCAAATGCCGCCGTCGGGACATCGTGATGGAAGAACAGAACCGCATTAGCGACACCCTTAACACGGTTTTGGTGGGCCAGGAACTGACCGTGTTGGTCGAGAGCTTTGATAAGTATGCGGAGTGTTGGTTTGGCCGCAGCGAAGGGGATGCACCGGACATTGACGGCAAGGTGTTCTTTACCTGCCCCGGCCACCGAGTTCGCCCCGGCGATATGGTGCGTATCCGCATCACCGATACCCTGGATTGGGATTTGATGGGAGAGATGATACAATGAATTTACCCAATAAACTGACTTTGGC
The DNA here is from genome assembly GCA_045647285.1 of Acutalibacteraceae bacterium. Classification (GTDB taxonomy): domain Bacteria; phylum Bacillota; class Clostridia; order Oscillospirales; family Acutalibacteraceae; genus UBA5905. The sequence goes on along the minus strand of JAZRMD010000026.1, from coordinate 1,326 downwards.
GCGTTGCGTACTGACCTTTGTGTTTCTGGCAGTGCTGCTGGTGGATTTCCCCTTTCACTACGGTGCGGCGTTGTTGATATTCATAGTGGCTTCCCTGACCGATATGCTGGACGCTAGGATTGCTCGTAGTCGCCAATTGGTGACCAATTTGGGCAAATTTTTGGATCCCCTGGCGGATAAAGCGCTGACCACTGCTGCTTTTCTGGGCATTATGAATGAGTTTGGCGGTATGGATAACCTGTGCTGGGCGGTGATGATCATCCTCACCCGTGAGTTTGCGGTGACCTCGGTGCGTCTGCTGGCCGCCAAGGACGGCGTGGTGATTGCCGCCAGTAAGGCAGGCAAGCTCAAGACGGTGATGCAGATGGTGGCGGTCATCTATATGCTGACCGCTATGCAGGTAAGCGTGTGGCACGTGTTTGACACCGCCGTCAACTCGGTGCTGTTACTTGTTGGCGTTGCACTTATCTGGGTATCGGTGGTGTTTACCGTTATCTCGGGTGTGGAGTACGTATGGAACTGCCGCCATTATTTTAAGGAAAACGCATAAAAAGTATAGACAAAATGAAAATTTTCACTATAATGATAGTAAGAGCAAACGATGGGAGAAGTACCCGGAGGATGGCGCAACAGAGATAAGCCGCCCCAGTCTGTAAGCGGCTTTTGTGACCACACCGGCGAAATGCACCCGTCGGCTCCGGAGGGGAAGGCGTCGGACGCTGCGTATCCTCCGGCGGTAGCCACCGTTATCCGGCCGGGCTCTGTTGGGAGCCGACGAGTTAATGACGGAGTGGAACCGTGAAAGCGATGACTTTCACCTCCGTTGCCCATAGGGGCAACGGAGGTGTTTTTTTATTATAACGAGGAGTGATGGATATGTTCCGACAGATGCGCGAAGATATCGCTACCATACGGGACCGGGACCCGGCATCCCGTTCCGGGTTTGAGGTTTGGGCGCTGTACAACGGCTACAAGGCGTTGCGTTCCCACCGCCGAGCCAATTGGTTGCATCGCCACGGCTTACGGCTGTTGGCTCGATGGGAGTCCCAACGCTGTGTGCGGCGCACCGGTATAGAGATCCACCCGGCGGCCACCATCGGCAACCGATTCTTTATAGACCACGGCACCGGTGTGGTCATCGGCGAAACTACCGAGATAGGCGACGATTGCACCATCTACCAGGGGGTGACTCTGGGCGGTACCGGTAAGGACCAGGGCAAGCGCCATCCCACCTTGGGCAACCACGTGATGGTGGGTGCGGGTGCCAAGGTTTTGGGGCCCATCACCATTGGCGACGACGTGCGCATTGCGGCGGGTGCTGTGGTG
>JAZRMD010000025.1:0-5846 GCA_045647285.1 Acutalibacteraceae bacterium | reverse complement strand
ACACCTTTAACGGCATATTGGCGGTGTGCCTGGCGGAGGGGATGGACCTGCCCACCGCCTGTCGATGGGCGGTGACCGGTGCCTCCATCAGCGTGAGCCGTCGGTATGTGCTGGACGCCATTCCCACCCGCAAGGAGATAGAACAGGAGGTAAACTGATGGAAGTATTACAGGAAAAACTGGACTTTTTATTGCGTAAATATGCGGTGGACACCTCCGTGACCCTGACCGGACGGGAGTGGGCGACGGCGCAGGGACACACCTTGCCCTTGCTGTCCCACCGCCACGAGCGTCGGTTTACGGAACTGCGTGGTCTGGTCCACAACGGCACTCTGGAGGGGGTCAGTGTTATGCGGGTGTCCCGTATCCTGCCCCGGGGCACCGACTTGTACGACGCCCTGTACCGGGAGCTGGATATCTGCCGGTTTATCCTGGGTCGGGAGATACACACGGTCATGGCCATGGACGCCCCCGGAGTGCTCAACGTGATGGCCACCGCCGACGACGGGGTGGTGTGTACCCTGGAACTGGCCGCCACCCTGAGCGAGGGGGAAAGCCCCAAGGATAAGCACGAGATCATCGCCGCCCACGGTATTGCCTGTGACGTGGTGGTGGACGCCCAGCTTAAGCAGGATTCCGTCTACGTGTTTGGACGGGATAACCGGGCATACACCGACGTAGACTTTGAGTTATACGGTTTAAGTGTGGAGGATATTGCCACCGTCCGGTCCGCTTTTGCTCTGGGTCGTGATAAGGACTACTCCGCCCGGCAGACCCACCACCAGAGGCTCACCGCCTTGGTGGAACTGGTGCGGCGTTCGGTGCAAAGCGGCGAAAGGGAGGTGCTGTGATATGAAACCCGTAAAGATGGCTATGATGAGTATGACCCACGGGCATACCCGTAAGTATTACCAGGTACTCAAGGAGAATCCCAAGCTGGATTGGGTGGCGGTATCCACCGCCAATGAGGACGTCAAGCGGATATTCCTCCATAGCGTTACCGGCATCCCCTGTTACGACAGCGACGAGGCTATGCTGGACGCCCACCCGGAGATCGAAGCGGTGGTACTGGCTAGTGAAAACAGCGACCACCTGCGTCAGATGCGGCTGTGCGCACAGCGTGGCATCCACGTGCTGTCTATGAAGGTGCCCACCTTTGATATGGACGAGTACGACGAGATGATTACCCTCATGGAGCAGGCCGGGCTGACCTGTCAGGTGGAGCTGGAGATGCACTACAACCCGGTGATTGCCCGGATGAAGGAGCTGGTGGAGCGTGGCGAGATCGGTAAGCTACGTGCCTTTAACGCCACCAACATTACCCTGTCCCCTGTGTGGGCCTTCCCGTGGCAGGGAGTACCGGAGAAAAGCTACGGTAAACGGGTGCCCCTCCGGGAGGGGGACCCCCGGTTTCGGGGCGGCGCCCTGTGCGACCATCCCCATATATTTGATATGATACGGCATATGACCGGTAGCGAGTTTGACACGGTGTACGCCCAGGTGGCCCCCAACATCCGCCCCGACCTGGTGGAGGAGGATATGCTGTCGGTCATCGGTCGGATGAAGGATGGCACCGTGTTCTCTCTGGACCCCTCCTGGTCCAAGATGGAAAACCGTCTGCCCGTACCCGGTCCCGGCTGGGAGGTGTTTCCCAAGCGTATGGAGGTCAACATCACCCTGCACGGGGATGAGGGCACGGTCATGGCGGATTGTTTTGGCCCCAACGTGTACCACAGCGGTCTTCCCAACGACCGGTACACCGTCCAGTACACCTACTTTGACGAGTGGGTGGGTCTTATCGACGAGTTTGTGGAGAACGTGCGCACCGGACGCACCCCTCTCATCAACTTGCGGTGGCACCGGGAAACGGTACGGGTGATGAATGCCTGTTACGAGAGCATCGCCACCGGCCGCCCGGTGAAGCTGTAAGGACACACCGCCACCAAGGGCGTGGGCGGCCTTTTGGCCTATGTTCTGTTCCGTATTTTGCAAAAAGTCGGAAAAACACATTGTCAAACCCCCGGTTGTTTGATAGCATTACTACAGAAAAAGGAGGGTTATTTATGATCCCTGCAACACAACGGATGACCTTGACGGGCGGCAGCCTGTTTTTACCCTATACGATGCGGCTGGACGCTCCCCAATGGCCGGATAAGGCGTGTCGGTGCGCCTCCCTGTTGCTGGACGCCGTCGTGACCTCCGGCGAGGACCCTCACGTGGTCACCCGACCGGCACCGTTGCCCCCGGAGGGCTACCGGCTGACGGTGGCGGATACGGTGACGGTGGAATACAGCGACTACCCGGGCCTGTGCCACGGTCTGGCTACCCTGTCCGGTCTGCTGACCGCTACGGAGGGTGGGTACACCCTGTCCCGGTGCGTCGTGGAGGATGCGCCGGCGGCAAAGCACCGGGGCGTGATGCTGGACGTGGCCCGGGGGATACAACCTTTGGACGAGTTGCTGGACGATATGGTGCTGATTGCTCGGGCACGGATGAACACCCTGCACCTGCACCTGTTTGACTCCGTCGGGTGTGCGGTGGCGCTGGACTGTCTGCCCCCGGCCCTGATACTGGAAGACCATTACACCCGGGAGGACGTGGCGGCCATTGTGGACCGGGCGGACGTGCTGGGGTTGGAACTTATCCCCGAGTTTGATCTGCCCGGCCATTCCCGGAAGATGACGGCGGTGTTTCCCGACCTTGCCTGTCCGGTGGAGGGCTACAACGGCGGCTGGGATACCTGCCCCGGTACGGAGGAGACCTTCCGGCTGTACGAGGCCATCATCCGTGAGATGGTAGCGTTGTTTCCCGGCGGCCGCTATTTCCACGTGGGTGGTGACGAGCTGGAGTTTACCGACATCCCCTCGCTGGACATCTTCTGCTACTGGGACAACTGTCCTCGGTGCCGCCGCCGGATGGAGCAGGAGGGCCTGGCGGATATGCGCGAGCTGTACTACTACGTGATGACCCGTATGAACGAGCTGGTCAGATCTCTGGGTCGGCGGATGATCATGTGGAACGACCAGATTGACCTCACCCGCCCGTGCTCTCTTCCCCGGGATATCCTGGTGCATTTCTGGCGCATCGCCTGCCCCGGCCGAGGCCCCTCGGAGGGCACCTTTGCCGACCTGGCGGACATGGGCTTTTCCCTCATCAACTCCCACTTCCTGGAGGCCTATATAGAGGAGGAGGGGGAGATGAGCGAGGAAACCATCCGGGATTGGCGGTGGGATATGCGCCCCGGCTGTGCCGAGGAGCATCGCCATCAGGTGATGGGCGGCGAGCTGTGCGTGTGGATGTACGGACCCACCGCCGACCCCAAGTGGGACCGCCACGACTTTGACTTTATCAACCGGGAGTTACCTTCGGCGGTGATGCTTATGGGCGATACCCTATGGACCGGCCGGGAGTTTACGTACGACCACTCCTTCTATCAAGCCTTGACACGGGCGGTGCTGGGCCCCCACACCCCCGAGGGGCTTAACGTGTTTGCGGCCTTTGGCGGCGCCATGCCTCCCAAGAACAACACCACCTTTGCCCACCACGACAAGGTGACCCTTTCCGATGAGGAACTGGCGGACCTGGAGGCAACCCTGCGCCGGATGCCGCCCCATGGCCGCACCCGGATGTATGCCGATGCGGTGGCCCACGTCATAGAAGAAAGAAAAACCATGTAACCGAAAGACCACCGACACCTGTCGGTGGTTTTTTACTTGCAAAGGGTACCGGAAAATGGTATAGTGAGAACGAAAGGCGGTGGACGTATGAATGACGTCTTACAACAACTCAAGGACAGACGCTCGGTACGGGTGTTTTTAGACAGACCCATTCCGGCAGAGGTCAAGGCGGCGATTCTGCAAGGGGCGGTGGAGGCCCCCACCGCCGGCAACCAACAGCTATACACCATCCTGGACGTGACCGACCCGGTGCTTCGGGAACGGCTGTCCCACACCTGTGACGAGCAGCCATTTATCGCCACCGCCCCCATGGTGCTCATATTCTGTGCCGATTGCCGCAAGTGGTACGAGGCCTACCGGGCGGTGGGTTGCGACCCCCGTTTGCCCGGGGTGGGCGACCTGATGTTGGCGGTATCCGATGCCACCATTGCGGCGCAAAACGCCGTGGTAGCCGCCCACAGCCTGGGGGTGGGCTCCTGCTATATCGGGGATATTATGGAACGGGCGCAGGAGCACCGGGAACTGCTGCAGTTGCCCCGGTACGTGTTTCCGGCGGCCATGCTGGTGTTGGGCTACCCCACACCGCAACAGCAACAACGGCAAAAGCCGCCCCGGGCGGCCATGGAGCACATTGTCCACCAAAACACCTATCGGAAAATGCCCCCGGAGGAACTGCGCCGGATGCTGGAGCCCAAAGCCGGGGTGCGCCCCTACGAGGAGTGGCTTCGGACCTTCTGTGACCGCAAGTACCAATCGGATTTTTCCCGGGAGATGACCCGGTCGGTGGGGGAATACCTCAAGGACTACACCGATTAAATTTTAGTGGCTTTTTACGCCGTCGTGTAGTATAATAGAGAAAATGACAGAAAGGAGGGACCAACCGTGGTCATAGACGAAGCGGCTCTCAAGCAGGCTATCCAACAAGGCCCCCGGGGTCTGTACCTGTTGTACGGGCAGGAGGGGTATCTGGTGGAGCAGTATGCCCGTAGCCTTATCCGGCATACGGTGGAGGAGGACTTTGACGCCTTCAACCTGCAACGCTTTGACGGGCAGGAGATCACACCGCAGATACTGGAAGAGGCGGTGGAAGCCCTGCCCCTGATGGCCGAGTACAAGTGCGTGGCCGTCCGGGACCTGCAGATAACCGGGGAGGACGTGGACCGGTACGTGTCCCTCATTGACAATCTGCCGGACACCTGCGTACTGGTGCTGTGGCAGATGACCACCCAACCGGACAAGAAAAAGGGTCCGTGGAAGACCTTTCTGGACCGGGCAGAGAAGGTGGGCACGGTGGTGCGTCTGGACCGCAAGGAGCCGGCAGACATCGCCCGGATGCTGGTGTCCGGTGCCAAGCGTCGGGGGTGTACCCTCAGCGGCGAGGACGCCCGGTACCTGATACAGCAGGTGGGGTGCGACCTCAACCTGCTGTTGGGAGAACTGGATAAGCTGTCTGCTCTGGCCGGTGAGGGCACCATTACCCGGGACCTGATTGACCGGGCCGGGTCCAAGAGCCTGGAAGCCAAGGTGTTTGACCTGTCCAAGGCCATGCTGTCCGGCCGCACCGGGGATGCGTACCGGTTACTGCACCAGTTGTTTGCCTTACGGGAAGATCCCATTATGGTGTTGGGGGTGCTGTCCAACGCCTACGCCGACCTGTACCGGGCCAAGGTGGCGGACCTGTCCGGCACCTCCCCCGAGGGACTGGCCGGTGAATTTAAGAGCTATAAGGGTAAGGAATGGCGTCTGCGCAACGCCGCCCGGGACGCCCGGCGGATGAGCGTGGAACAGTTGAGGGATGCGCTGGAGATATTGGCCGCCGCCGACCGGGACCTCAAGAGCACCGCCGCCGACCCCCGGATACGGCTGGAACAGACGGTGGCCCGGTTGCTGGAACGGGCCCGGGAGGGTTGACGATGAAGCGTAAGGTTGTCCCGGTTATCGTGGTAGAGGGCAAGTACGACGCCCAGCGTGTCCGCGAGGCGGTGGACGCCACGGTGGTGGAAACCGGCGGTTTCCGGCTGTTTAAGGAGCCGGAAAAACGGGAACTCATCCGCCGCTACGCCGTCGCCCGTGGGGTCATCGTGCTCACCGACAGCGACGCCGCCGGTGGGGTCATCCGCAACCATCTGTTGAGTTTTTTGCCCCCCCAGCAGGTGCGTCTGGCCTACGT
>JAZRMD010000024.1:0-3677 GCA_045647285.1 Acutalibacteraceae bacterium | reverse complement strand
TAGGTCATACGTCATCCCCCTCCCGACACATACGGCGCATACCGTTGCTCTTCATCAGCGCCAACAAAAGCAAAAACTCCAGAGCACCGACGACGGCGTAATTAAATAACCGCCACAGCATCAGCACCCCAAAGGGAATAGCGTAAAACTGCGCTAAGCCAAAGGTCTTGATAATGACCGACCCGATAACGTGGGCCAGTACAGTGGTCAACAATAGCCGCCAAACCATAGGCAACCGGACAAACAGCCGGTAGGCAACGCCGCCCACCAGCCCGATGGCCGCCGCACCGCAGGTAATCAACGGGTTGATGGTATACCCCACCGCCAGGCATCCGACCAGGTCGGCACACACGCCCACCAGAGCGCCACGGGCCGGGCCAAACAGTATCCCGGCCAGTATAATCGGCAGGTTTTCAAAACTAAAGCGCAGCATCTCCCCCACAGGTATCTGCAAAAACTTGCCGCACACCACGCTCAGGGCCACCAGAAGGGAGCCGACCAGCATACGCTGTACCGACCCTCCACGGCGATTGGTATTGTTGGGCATAAAAAAGTCTCCTTTCACAGCGTTGTAACAGACGCATTCAAGGAGAGTAGTCATACATCCTGCAGCGGATGCAACGATGCATCACAAACCGAACAAACGGTTTCTTGTTTGTGGGCAACTTCCCATCCCACAACACTGAGAGGTCATCGGACCTCAGCGCACATCGTCTACTCTGCAATGTGGTCTTATTATACCCCTGTCTTATCCATTCGTCAAATAATAATGCGTAATTTCTTCCTGTTTTTACAAAAAAACGGCAGACATCCGACGATGTCTGCCATTTCCCTTATATTTTAGCGCCTTTGGAGCCCTTGGAGCCGCCAAACCCTTCCAGAATGTTGCTCTCGTAGGTGAAGGTGAGATTTTCCCGTTGACGCTGACGCTTAAAGGCCAACTGTACCAGCGTATCCATCAGCTGGGCAAAACTCACGCCCACCTCCTGCCACAGATAGAAGGACAGGGAGCCGGGGATGGTGTTTATCTCATTGACCCACAGTTCGCCGGTCTGCTTATCGTTGAGGAAGTCGATACGGGACACGCCCAAGCAACCCAGCGCCTGGAAGGTGCGCACCGCCATCTGTTGCACCTGTTCGGTCATACCGTCGGGCAATTCTGCCGGGCAACGGCGCTTAAGGTCGGACATACCGCCGGATACACCGGACTTGTCGGAGCCGCCGGACAGGTACTTGTCGCTGAAGGTGAGAATATCCTCCGCATTGAGAGGTTCTTCGCAGGCAGAGGCCCGGGCCTCTTCGCTGTCGCCCAGTACCGAGCAGTTAATCTCTCGTAAATTGGCAACCGCCCGTTCCACCAACACCCGGGCGGAAAAACTGACCGCCAAATCTAACGCATCAATGAGGGACGCCCGGTCCTTGGCCTTGGAGATGCCAACAGAGGAGCCCAGATTGACCGGCTTAACAATGACGGGGTAGCCAATGCGCTCCTCAATCTCGTCCAGTATACGGTCACCGTCCACGGCGTATTCCTTACCACTGTACTGCAACGCATCCAGCACCGGTATACCGGCCTGCCGCAGAGCCGCTTTCATGGCGTACTTATCCATACCTAAGGCAGAAGAGGTCACGTCACAGGAAGCATAGGGAACTCCCAGCAGTTCCAGGAAGCCCATCAAGGTGCCGTCCTCCACGTTGGTGCCGTGCACCACCGGTATGGCCACGTCAAAGGCGGCCACCACGTTGTTGCCAAATCGCTTGGCCGGATGACGCCACAGCTCCACACAACCGTCGCCGGGAACGGGCATAACACGGGTGGCTTCCGCAAGACAAGTCTTCATATTCCGGTAGGCTTCCACCTTATGAAGATTTTCGCCCACGTAGAATTGATTATCCTTGGAGATATATAGCGCAAAGGCGTCGTACTTGTGGGTATCCAACGCTCCCAATGCCTGCAAACCGGAGATGATGGACACCTCGTGTTCTACACTACGGCCGCCAAACAGCACCGCTACTCTTGTTTTCATACCCTTCTCCCTTTCTATCAGAAATTATCCGGCAGGTCATTCTCCAGCAACACAATGCGCTGGTCTGCCGCCGGCAGTTGGTTAACGTAAGCAAGGCCCTCCTGCAGAGTGGCGGCCACGAAGATGCGCTCCTCCGGGAAACCACCGGCAAGTAAACCTTCCTTAAGTGGAGGAGCCTGTCGCAGACCCACCAGCACCGCATAGTCGCAACGGGTGGCGGCGTACTCGCCCAGTTCCCGGTTGAGGGCGTCCTGCCGGTCGCCCAACTCCACCATACCCGGGGTCACCAGTACCCGCTGCGCTGCAAATCCGCTTAGGGTATCCAGCGCACTACGGAAACCGGCCGGGTTGGAATTGTACGCATCGTCAATGTACCCGTTGGGTAACAACTGCAGACGGTGTTCCACCGGCTTGAGCATACGCACCGGGTACACCATCTCCTTGAGGGATACACCCAACTTATGGGCCACCGCCATACAACCGGCCAGATTCTGAATGTTGTGCGCACCCAGCAGACGGGTGGTGTATCGGCAGGTTTCCCCATCCGGGGCGGTGAGGGTGAACTGACAGCCGTGGCTGTCCACCGTAATATCGTCGGCACGGTAATCCGCCGCTTCTACCGTAGCGTAGGTTACCGCAGGCGCCTCTACCTCACGGGAACGGATGTATGCATTATCCCAGTTGAGGAACAAAAGACCGTCCGGGCCAATGGCGTCCGCCAACTCGAACTTGGTCTTAATAATATTCTCCACCGTACCAAAGGTTTCCAGATGCTGTTCCCCGATGGAAGTGATGATACCGTAGGTGGGATGCACCAGGTCGCATATCTCGGCAATATCCCCCACGTTCTTGGCACCCATTTCGGCAATAAACACCTGATGACTGGGACGCAACATCTCCCGGACGGTGCGCACCACCCCCATAGTGGTGTTGTAACTGCCGGGGGTCATCAGCACGTTAAACTTAGCGCTGAGCAGGGCCGCCAGAAAGGTTTTGACGCTGGTCTTACCGTAACTGCCGGTGACACCGATCACCGTCAGGTCCGGCATATCCGCCAAACGGCGCCGAGCGTCCTGTACGTAGCCGGCGGCTATGCGATCTTCTAACGGGACGTTGATAAGGTTGGCAAGTCCTGTCCAAAGCCACACGATCATGGAGAACAGGCCAACCACGCCCAGACCACGCTGGGGCAACAGCCACCATACCAACGCCAATGCCACCAACAAGAGCAGCCCTTGGGTGACGAACAGCCGCTTGACACGGGCGGTCACCACCAGTGGCTTCTTGGCCTTGCGAGGAAAATTGAGCAGGCCGGTGAGCAACAGGATAGCGGCCGCCGCACCGTACAATACGGCCGTATCCACCCGACCGTACAGCCACAGGGTTAACACGCACAAAAAGGGCAACAGCCGGGACCAGGATACGAGCTTTTTATCGTTGTCGGCACACCATTTTTTGTACCGTTCGGGGCGGTAGGAGTTGAGCTGCAGCATATGGGTAAAATACGCCGCCTGCACACCCTAATTCAGTGCGCCTGCCGCGAGCATAACCCATTTCATCGCCAGTTCCATCCGCTTAACCTCATTTCAAGAAGCTATCCAGCACGCGGCTGCACAGTCCCCAAGTCGGATCGTAGCCATGTCGTTCTGT
>JAZRMD010000023.1:0-3441 GCA_045647285.1 Acutalibacteraceae bacterium | reverse complement strand
CCTTACCGGCCAACACCATCTGCACAATATCCACCGTTTCCTTATCGGTGACCCGCAGACCGTCCACAAAGACCGCTTCCTTGCCCAACTTCTTCATGGTGTCGCTGATCTCGGGGCCACCCCCGTGGACCAGCACCACCTTGACGCCGATAAGCCACAGCAGGGCGATATCCTCCATCACCTGTTGCTTGAGTTGTTCGTTAACCATAGCGTTGCCGCCATACTTCACCACCACGATCTTGCCGTTATACCGCTTGATATACGGCAGGGCTTGGGTAAGCACCTCGGCTCTCTGAGCGTTAGAAAAATGGTTATCCATCGTGTATCCCTCTCTATCAGGTCCGGTAATCACCGTTGATCTTCACGTAATCGTAGGTCAGGTCGCATCCCCAGGCGGTGGCGGCGGCGTCGCCGTCCCCCAGGGTGATGAGAATGTCAATTTCTTTTTCCAGCAGGATTTCCTTAGCCATTTCCTCCGAGAAGGGGATACCGGCACCCTGCTGACACACCGTAACGGTGCCCTTGGCGGAACGGAACGCCACCTCTACCTTCTGCACATCCACGGCGGCGCCACTGTAACCGATGGCGCACAACACACGGCCCCAGTTGGCGTCGGCGCCAAACATAGCCGCCTTCAGCAGAGAGGAACAGATAACGCTCTTGGCCACCGTCTTGGCGGTGGGGACATCGGCGGCACCGGTCACCTGACATTCCAGCAGTTTGGTGGCCCCTTCGCCGTCCCCGGCAATCATCCGGCACAGCCCCACCGTCACGGTGTTGAGCGCCTTCATAAAGGTGGCAAAATCCTCGCCCTCGGCGGTGATTTCCGGGTTACCGGCCAGACCGTTGGCCAACACCGTCACCATATCGTTGGTGGAGGTGTCCCCGTCCACGCTGACCATATTAAAGGTGTCGGCAATATCCCCGGACAGAGCCTTCTGTAACATAGCCGGAGAGATGGCCGCATCGGTGGTGATAAACACCAGCATGGTCGCCATATTGGGGTGGATCATACCGCTACCCTTGGCAATACCGCCAATGCGACAGGTCTTACCGCCCAGCGTAAATTCTACCGCCACGTCCTTTTTGACCGTATCGGTGGTCATAATGCCCTCGGCGGCGGCGTCACCGCCCTCGGTGGACAGCCCGTCCACCAACGCCGGTATGCCGTTAACAATGGGGGTCAGGTCCAACGGCTGACCGATAACGCCGGTAGACGCCACCACCATATCGGTGGGGGCGATCCCCAACGCCCGGGCGGCGGCTTCGCTCATTTTTTCGGCAATCTCGATGCCGTCGGCGTTGCAGGTGTTGGCGTTACCGCTGTTGCAGATAATGGCACGGGCATAGCCGTCCTGCAGATGCGCCTTGGTGACGGTCAGAGGAGCGCCCTTGACCAGGTTGGTGGTGTATACCGCTGCCGCCGCTGCCGGCGCTTCGCTGACAATGAGCGACAGGTCGCGCTTAAGACGGTTTTTCCGGATGCCACAATGGATACCGTTGGCGGTAAATCCTTGGGCGGCACACACGCCGCCGGTAATGAGTTTCATATACTTATCCTCCGATGGTCAGCCCGGTGGTCTGGTCCACGCCGAGCAGAATGTTCATATTCTGGATAGCGGCACCGGAAGCGCCCTTGCCCAGATTGTCAAACCGGGCGGTCAGCAGTATCCGGTCGCCGTTGCCGGTGACGGTTAGTTGCATATCGTCCCGTCCGGAAAAAGCCGCTGCGGACAGAAAACCGTCCTCGTCGGCACTCTCGTCGTAATGGACCAGGCGTCCGGTGTATTGCGCACGGTAGGCCGCCATAATGTCTGCCGGCGTCCCCTTAAGGTCGGCGGCAAACAGGGGCACCGTCACTTCCATACCACTATAAAAGTCCCCCACAATGGGACAGAACACCGGGTCGTAGGTCAGACCGCACACCGCCGCCATTTCCGGCAGATGCTTGTGCTGTTGTGCCAGACCGTACTGCCGGGGAGCACCCAGCAGAGGATCCCGGTCGGGAGCCTCGTAGGCGGCAATCATCTTCTTGCCGCCGCCGGAGTATCCGGTGAGGGAGAAGCAGGTGAGCCGGGCGTCGGGTGCCAGAATACCGGCTTTGACCAAGGGGGCTACCAGCGCCACAAAGCCGCTGGCGTGACAGCCGGGGTTGGCGATTCGACGGGATTGGGAAATGGCTTCGGTGCCGGTCAGTTCCGGAAATCCGTAGGTCCAGCCGTCTGCCGTCCGGTGGGCGGTGGAGGTGTCAATAATGGCGGTATGGGGGTTATCCACCAACGCCACCGCCTCTATGGCCGCCGCATCCGGCAGACAGAGAAAGGCAATGTCGGCGCTGTTGAGCGCTTGGCGTCGGGCCGCCGTATCCTTGCGGTTTTCTTCCGTCAGGGTGATAAACTGCAGGTCCCGGCGTCCGGCCAGTCTTTCGTGTATCCGCAGGCCGGTGGTTCCGGCGCTGCCGTCTATAAATACGGTGGTCATTGTGCCAACATCTCTCTTACATACTGTATTTGTGTTTCTACCGAGCCCACCGAGGTACCACCCTCGCTGATACGCTTATCCACGCAGGTCTCCAGAGCAATCTCTCCGTACACGTCCTCGGTAAACAGGTCGCTGTATTCCTGGTATACCGCCAAGGGTAGGGTGTCCAGCACCTGTCCGTCGGCAATGCACCGGGCCACCAGTTGCCCGGCTACCTTGTAGGCAGACCGGAAGGGGAGTCCCTTCTTGACCAGATAATCCGCCAGGTCGGTGGCGTTGATAAATCCGGTCTGGGCGGCCCGCTTCATATTGTCTGCTCGGACGGTCATGGTGCGCACCATACCGGTGAACACTTCCACGCACATCTTGACCGTGTCGCAGGCATCAAACACGCTCTCCTTGTCCTCTTGCATATCCTTGTTGTACGCGAGAGGCAGGCCCTTGAGGGTGGTGAGCAGAGCCATCAGGTCGCCGTATACCCGGCCAGTCTTGCCCCGGACCAGTTCGGCCATATCGGGGTTCTTCTTTTGGGGCATAATGGACGAGCCGGTGGTGAAGCTGTCGGACAGGTCAATAAACTTAAACTCCCAACTGGACCAGAGGATGATCTCCTCTGCAAACCGGGACAGGTGCATCATCAGAATGGCAAAGGCGCTCATCAGCTCCACGCAGAAGTCCCGGTCGGATACCCCGTCCAGGCTGTTGAGGCAGATGCCGTCAAACCCCAACCGCTGCGCCTCGTACCGCCGGTCGGTCTGGTAGGTGGTACCGGCCAGGGCACAGCAACCGATGGGACTCTGATTCATCCGCCGGACGGCGTCCTGCAGACGGTCCTTGTCCCGCAACAGCATCATAGCGTAGGCCATCAGGTGATGACCAAAGGTGATGGGTTGTGCCCGTTGCAGATGGGTGTACCCGGGCATAATGACCGCCTTGTGTTGCTCGGCTTGGTCGGTCACC
>JAZRMD010000022.1:0-2006 GCA_045647285.1 Acutalibacteraceae bacterium | reverse complement strand
AGCCGCAGCCACCTCCCCTGACAAGGGGAGGCAAGAGATTGCTTCGCTCTTTTATCTTCTCCCGGTAGAACGGGGGGTTATTCCCACGCCTAAAGGCACCAATAAAAAACACGGTATGCTCCCACGAGCATACCGTGTTTTTATATCCTTATTGGAAATCAGCCGTTGCTCTTCTTCTTGAGCTTGACCGCTACGATGACCACGGCGGTGATAACGCCTACGATCACCACGCCCAGCACGGCGGCGATGATGATGTACAGGGTGGTGTTATCGTTGGTCTGGGTGTCGCCGGTCACGTTCTGCTCCGCCTGCGTCGGACGGGTCGCCACGCCGCCGCCGGTGGTGGTCGTGGTGGTGGTCCCCGTGGTGGTGGTGGTCGTGGTGGTGGTGACGTCACCGGTGGGGGCGGTCAGGTCCTCCTCGGTGCCGGGCTTTACCACCGTGTCGGGCACGGCGGATACCGCCTTGGTGGACACAAACTGGATGTCCTGGCCGGTGTACTTGACGGTGTATTCCACCACAGCGTTGCTGTCGTTGGTGGCGTATACCTTGTACGTATAGTTGCCGGCGGCCTCGTAGCCGTTGACCGTCCACACGGGCACGGCGGTCTCGATCACGTAACCCTTGCCGCTTTTAATAGCGGGAACGTTTTCGCTGAGCTGGGTGCGGTTGAGCAGATACTTAGAGAAGTAGTAGTTGGAGCCGTCGTAGGCCTTCAACACGTTCTTCTGTACGCTGTTGTATTCCCTGGAGAATTCGTCGTACTTCAGATTGTTCTGCATATGGATGAGGGCCGACTTGGCATCCGCAAAGGCGGCCGTAAAGGCGGCCTCGCACACGTCGGCCGGGATCATGTACCGGTCGTACGCATTACTGCCGGCCTGGTAATAGGGGTTGACCGGATTGGAGGTGTCGTCGCCGGCACACAGGTTGCCAAACACGTAGCCCATCATGGTCTGGTTGTTAAACTTCTCACCCACGGGGGTGGAATTGTACTTGGCCAGCTCGTTGATGGCGGTCTCGGCCATCTGGTTAAAGTCTACCTTGGCCGCCATGGTGGGCATAGCCAACGCCGCCAACAGACAGACGGCCAGTAACAGGGTCACTACTCTCTTCATTAACTACATTCCTTTCGTATGTTTCGGTAATCATCGCTAGGGGTATTATACAATAGAGGGCCCACACAAGTCAATACTATTTTCCAACGCAGAATCGGGCAAACACCTCATCCACCACCGCTTCGGTGACCCGTTCCCCCGTCAGTTCCAGCACGGCGGCGATGGCGTCCTCCACGCTGACCGTCACCGCATCCAGGGTCATACCCGTATCCAGGGCGGTGAGGGCTTCCTGCAAGGCGACCCGACACCGGACGGCGGCGGCACGCTGACGCTCGGTAGCCAGTACCGGCTCGGCACCGGTCAGCGCCTGTACACCGGTCACCTCCGCCACGGCGGCGGTCAGGGCGGCTACCCCCTCCCCTTCCTTGGCGGACAGGGTCACCACCCGGTCAAACCGCCCGTGCAGCCAATCCGCCTCTATGCACTGCGGCTGGTCTGCCTTGTTGATCAGGGCGATGGCGTTGGGTCCGGCCACCTCGGCGGCCAACGCCCGGTCCTGGTCGGTAAGCGGCCGGGATCCGTCAAACACCGCCAGTACCAGGGCGGCCTGTTGCATCCGGGCTCGGGCCCGTTGCACACCCACCGCCTCTACGGCATCCTCGCTGGGACGGATGCCGGCGGTGTCCGCCAGACGCAGGGTGACCTCTCCCAGACGCACCGTTTCCTCTATGACGTCCCGGGTGGTACCGGCAATATCCGTCACGATGCTCCGTTCACACCCGGCAAGGCAGTTCATCAAGGTGGACTTGCCCACGTTGGGACTGCCCACGATGGCGGTGTCCACCCCTTCCCGGAGTATCCGGCCGGCGTCGTAGGTGTTCAGCAGGTCCTCCACCGTCTGTAAGGCGTCCGCCACCGTAAAGGCCAGACGCTCCGGCTCCAGTTCCG
>JAZRMD010000021.1:0-3451 GCA_045647285.1 Acutalibacteraceae bacterium | reverse complement strand
TGCCGCTTTGGTAGTGCCGAAATCATGGTTGGATCCGGTTTCCTGCACCTTATTGAAGGCATCACGGAACATCTGGTTGTGGGCTTCCTCTCGATTGAGCAGAAAATCGATAGTTTGGCGTATCTTCTTGTCCTCGATCTGGCGATAGAGGTACTCATAAACCACCTTAGCACGTTGCTCGGACGCAATATTGGAAAGCAGATCGGCACATAGGTCACCGGTCACCGTCACGTAATCCCCAGTCCATGAATAACCGGAAGCGTTGATAAGACCGGGGTTTAAGCCGAGAATGACGTGGGACTGGATCTCTCCGGCTCCCACCTTAGTGGCGTCTACGTCGTGACCGTTCAGCATATTGATGGTTTGCGCCACCATCTCCATATGCCCCAGTTCCTCCGCCGCGATATCCAGAAACAGGTCCTTTATCTCCGGGTCTTTAATGCGGAAACTTTGGGACATATACTGCATAGCCGCCTTCATTTCCCCGTTGCCGCCGCCCAATTGCTCCTGCAACAGCACTGCGTATTGGGGGTTGGGTCTTTCGACCTCTACCGGATGGAACAGCATCTTCTCGTGTTTAAACATAGCGCTACCTCCTATATCGTTTTGTGTCTATAGTGTTTTCGTATGAGGTAGAAATATGCAACGATGTCAAAAAAACACACCCGGGACATCGTTTTGGCATAAAACAATGTTCCGGGTGGCGTGTGTATTATAAGGTGTATCCGCGTTCGGTCATAAACGCCTTGGCACGGCGCCCGTCAAACTCACGGGGGGATATACCCTCGCGGACACACGTGGCCGCCGCAAAGCCACAGGCTTCACCGGTGGCGGTCATATTTCCCATTACGCGGTAGGAAGCGTGAGGATAGAAGTCCCCGGAGATACACCGGCCGGCCAATAGTAGGTTGTTGCACTTCTTTGGCACTAGGCAACGGTAGGGGATGTGGTACGGGTTGGTGCGATAACCACGGGAACAGTCGGTGGTATCGTCCGCCTTGAGTTTATGTACGTCCACTTTGAAGGTGACCAGACAGATGCTGTCTTCAAACCGCCGACCTTCTATAATATCTTCATCAGTCAGCCGGTATTCACCGTAGATGCGGCGTCCCTCCCGTATGCCGATGTGGGAACTGGTGAACAGCAGATGCAGGTTTTCGTATCCCGGCACCTTCTTGTGCTTTTCCATCACCTCAAACACCTCTTTACGGCCGTCGATGACCGCTTGGGAGAGGGAGTGAATGTCATCGGGGAACACATCGTATTGGAAGTTCATCCCCATGTTCCAGGACAGCAAAGACGGTAGTTTGACGGTGGTTACCTGTTGGGCGGACACGGAGATACCGTTTGCCAGCAAGGTGTTGGCGTAGGCGGTTTTTTCCTCCTCGCCGTTGACGCCGTTATAGGCCGGGTCAAATCCACCGGCGCACACCCCCATGCTGGCAGGGGAGGGCCGTTTTTCCACCGGGTCGCCGCAGTCCCAGTCGCATCCGGCCATATCGGCCACGATGCCGTTGCCGGAGGCATCCACGTAGATAGCCGCCTGCAGGGAATAGTTGCCGCATTCGGTGGTCACAAGGGCGTTTACAATGCGCTCATCCTTGGTCTCCAAGGCGGACAGTTGGCTGTGATACAGCACCTTTACGCCGGCCTCAGCGCAGAGGGTGTCGTAAAAATACTTAACCCCTTCCGTGTCCACCAGAGGACCGGGGATGCGGTTTCCCTCCGCGTCTACCCGGTCGCCTTTCCGAGCGCAACTCATACCGTGGTTATCCAAAAACGCAAACAGTTCCCGGACGATACCGCCTTTGTTGTCCCGGTCGAGGATGATGGGCACAAATCCTTCGGTTAGGGTACCGCCCAGACTGCCACTGCGCTCAATCAGAATAACGTTGGCACCGTTACGGGCGGCGCTTACAGCGGCTGCCACACCGGCTACACCGCCGCCGCATACGGCTACGTCGTACTTGCCCAGGTCTTTGGTTTGAATGGTAAACATACTTATCCTCCTTA
The DNA here is from genome assembly GCA_045647285.1 of Acutalibacteraceae bacterium. GTDB lineage: Bacteria > Bacillota > Clostridia > Oscillospirales > Acutalibacteraceae > UBA5905. The sequence continues at coordinate 1,438 of JAZRMD010000021.1, read as the reverse complement.
AGATGTTACACATGACTATCCGCTAATCGTTGACATAATGCCGGGTCGGGTTGTACGTAAGCAGTACGGTTGTCCGTATAGATCACCATACCCGGCTTCGCCCCTGCCGGTTTCTTAACGTATCGCACGGCGGTGTAATCCACCGGCACCTGTCCGGAGTCTGCCGCCTTGGAGTGGGTGGCCGCCAGTATGGCGGCCTGCTCCAGGGTGCGGTCGGGGGGCGTTTGCCCCTCGGTTATGACGATTACGTGGGAGCCGGGAATGTTCTTGGTGTGTAGCCAGATATCGCACCCTCGTGCGGTGCGTAGGGTCAGGCGGTCGTTTTCGGTATTGTTGCGCCCCACCAGAATGAGAAATCCGTCATCCGACCGAAACGCCAGAGGTTTAAGCGGTGTGGGTTTTGACTTGCTTCTGCCGCCCTTTTGCCGCTTGAGATACCCTTGCTCCTCCAGTTCCGACCGCAGTTCGTCCAATTCTTGGGTGGTGGTGGCACGGGAGAGAGCGTCAAACACCGTGTCAATGTACACCAGTTCCGCCTCACCGTCGGCAATGCGCTCGGTCAGTATGCGCTCCGCCGTCTGCGCCTTACGGTATTCTTTATAATACCGTTGTGCGTTGGCCGCTGCGCTCAGAGAGGGGTCCAACGGTACCGTGATGGTGGCACATTCCGGGTCGTAGTAGTTGATGAGTTCTACCTGTTCTGCCCCGGAAGGGATGGTGTGTAACCCGGCGTTTATCAGGTCGCCGTACAGCCGCAGGGTCTCCCGGTCGGCGGCTTCTGCCAGTTCCTGCCGTTGGTTTTGGAGTTTGCGGCGTACCCGGTCAGCGGCGTTGGTCAGTACGCGCAACAGGTCGTGGGCGCGTACCTTCATCCGTTCTGCCGCCGCCCGTTTGGCGTAGAATGCATCCAACAAGGTGGAGAAGCTGTCCATCTCCTGCCCTCGGGCATCCAACCCGTACTGGATAATGGTCTGAAAACTGTATTCCAGAGGCGTGCCGTCTGGTCGTAACAGCAGGTAGGGGGTGCGGCGTTCACCGGTCAGCACCGCTTGTCTGGTCCTCTCCAGTAGGTCACGGAACTTATCCCATTCGCCGGGAATCAGTTCGCTGATAAGAGGATCCCGGCCGCCGGTGGACCGATAGGCAATTTCCCGGCAGGAGAGGGGGGAGAGCCCTTGGCTGATATTCAACAATGCTTTGGAAAGGGGAGCCGCCTTGCCTCCTCGTACCGTCGCCATTACCTCATCGGGGGTATTGCGGCTCAGATCCATCCGGGTGGAGTCAGCCGGCGGCATCTCGTACCGGATGCCGGGGAGGATGGGACGCACGGAGGACATATCCGGGTCTACCCGTTTGATGGCGTCGATTACCCGTCCATCCTCGTGGATGAGGATGATGTTGCTGTGACGCCCCATGATCTCTACCGCCAAGGTCAATC
>JAZRMD010000020.1:0-2277 GCA_045647285.1 Acutalibacteraceae bacterium | reverse complement strand
TGGCCATTGACCGGGCCGGCGTGGTGCCGGATGATGGCGAAACCCACCAGGGTCTGTACGATGTGGCAATGTTGCGCTCCATTCCGCATACGGTGGTGTATGCGCCCTCTACATTTAAGGAGTTAGAATTGCATCTGCGCCAGGCGTTGTACGATACCACCGGTATTGCGGCGGTCCGGTATCCCAAGGGGGGAGAACCGGCTACGCTGGAAGGATATGAGCCCAGTTACAAGGACTACGAGCACCTTGACGGTAAACGCCGGGGTGTGCTGCTGGTGACCTACGGCCGTACCTTTGGCGAGGTACTGGCTTACAGCCGTAAGCGTCAGCGGAGTGGCGACCATCTGTCGGTGCTTAAGCTCAACCGTATTCATCCTGTGGATGACGAGGTGGCGGCCATCGCCGCCCAATACGACACGGTGCTGTTCTTCGAAGAGGCCGCCCGGCAGGGTGGTGTTGGTGAGCATCTGGGCGCCCGTCTGATGCAAGCCGGTTATACCGGCCACTACGCTGTGAGAGCTATAGACGAAACGCCCGGTGCCTGCACCACGGCGCAAGGCCTGGAGACTGCCGGTCTGGACGCCGTGGGCGTTGCGGCTTTTGTGGAGGAGCATACCGGTGGATGAGATGGACAAGCGTATAGACACCTATCTGGTGGAGCAAGGCTTTGCTTCCGGCAGAGAAAAGGCTAAGGAACTCTTAGCGGCCGGCTATGTAGAGGTAGACGGCCGCCCGGTGACCAAGGCATCCGTCCGGGTGTTGCCGGGGCAGACGGTGGTCTGTCATGCGCCGGCCCCTCGTTATGTGGGACGTGGGGGATATAAGCTGGAAAAGGCGTTGACCGTCAGCCGTATATCCCTTACCGGCTGTATATGTATGGACGTGGGTGCGTCTACCGGCGGCTTTACCGATTGTATGTTGCAAAACGGCGCAGCCCACGTGTTTGCGGTGGATGTGGGTCACGACCAGTTGCATCCCCGTCTGCAGAGCGACAGCCGTGTAACTGCGCTGGAGGGCACCGATATCCGCAGTCAGGAGGTGGCTTCCGTGGTCACGTCCGGGTCTGTGGACTTTGCGTGCGTGGATGTATCCTTTGTATCGCTGGAACACATTCTGCCGTTTGTATTGCCGTATATGACTCCTACAGCCACACTGGTGTGTCTGATTAAACCGCAGTTTGAAGCCGGTAAGTCCGGCGTGGGTAAACGGGGCGTTGTCAAGGACCCTAAGGTTCATCGCCGGGTGTTGGACCGGCAGTTATCCCTGTTTCAACAGATGCGTTTGACTGTAAAGCAAATGACCTTTTCGCCCATAACCGGAGGGGAAGGCAATATTGAGTATTTAGCGGTGCTGAGCCGGGACGCCACCGCCGTGGATACACCCGTATCTACGGATGCATTGGTGGCAGAGGCTTTTTCTATACTAAAGAGGTGATTAGATATGCGTATTGCTGTCATCCCCAATTTACATAATCCGCAGACGGCGGCCTTGTTTGATGAGGTGTGTCAGCGTCTGCTGATAGCCGGCGCACAGGTAGAGCCGGTGACCCAACCGGGCGGTCTGCCGTCTATATCCGCCGTGGCTTCCGCCCTGACCGATTGTGATTTGGCTGTGGCGGTGGGCGGCGACGGCACTATCGTACACGTGGCCAAAGCGGCGGCCGCCATCGACCGGCCGGTACTGGGTATCAACGGCGGTCATCTTGGTTTTTTGGCCGGATTGGAAAAGGACGAGCTGGATGCGTTACCCCGGTTGTTGTCGGGGGAATACACCACTGAGCCTCGGCGTCTGCTGAAGGTGACGGTGCATAAGGGGGATACTGCCCACACATATTTAGCTATGAACGAGGCGGTGGTGTCCCGGGGAGGCTTGTCCCGTCTGCTGGATACTTGTATTACGGTCGATGGCCGTCAGGTACTGGCGTGTCGCGGTGACGGTATGATTATCGCTACGCCCACCGGGTCTACTGCGTATTCCCTGTCTGCCGGCGGTACCGTGGTGGACCCGGCGGTGGATTGCTTATTGTTGACCCCGGTGTGTCCCCATTCGGTCCATTCCCGTCCTATGATATTGCCGGCCACCGTCCAACTGACGGTCCAGGCTACGGCGCCGGATGGTGAAACTGCGTTTTTGACGGTGGACGGGGAGGAGAATATAGCCATTACCCCCGGTGACTGTCTAACCATAGGACAGGCTGATCGGACTGCACGACTGATTCGGCTAAAGGCCGCCACCTTTTACGATGTATTGGAACAGAAAATGCTCGGCAGGAGGACG
>JAZRMD010000019.1:0-3099 GCA_045647285.1 Acutalibacteraceae bacterium | reverse complement strand
TGCAGGAAACCGGCCTCCCTCTCCTCAACGGCGCACTGCCCATACTGGTGCTGATAAGTTTGGAACTGCTCCTATCGGCACTGATGCTCAAATCGCCTGCCGTGGCAAAGTTGGTGGCAGGGTCACCCGTACCCATCATCCGTGACGGGGTGATGGACGCCCACGCCCTGCGCAAACTGCGGACCCGGTACGAGCAAGGGGACGTGGAATCATAACCACCGGCGCAACCGGTGGTTTGACCAACTCCTAAAAGGGGCCACGGAACTTTATATCGCATCATGCACACGGCCACCCGCAAACGGGTAATGTGCTCAACTTTTCTCGGGTCTCTCTCACGAGGGAGCTGTCCGAGCGTCAGCGAGGACTGAGGGAGAGATAACCAAACTACCCCTCCGTGTGCGGCAAAGCCGCAGCCACCTCCCCTGACAAGGGGAGGCAAAAGATCGCTTCGTTCTTTTATCTTCCCCCAGTAGAACGGGAGGTGTTTCCACGCCTAAAGGCACCAATGAAAAAAAGACCGGCTTCCCGAGGGGAAGTCGGTCTTTGCTGTCTTGCTGTTATTGGCTCAACGCTTCCAACAGACGGCGGCGGTTGGCGTCAAAGATGCGCACGTCGTACTCCACGTCCTTAAAGGACCGGAACACGGTGGTGCAGATGTCGTCCGCCAACGCCTTGTCGGTCTTGGCCAGTTCCCGGAGCAACTCGTACTCCTCGGCGCTTTCCCGTTCGGCTTCCAGGCGCATGGAGATCCACGGTCCGTCGGTGCCGGGATAGATAATGTGAGAGTCGCCGGCCGGCAGGACGATGCTCTGCCCCACGTTGTGGTGCACCGGGCAGTTGGACTCAAAGGGATTCTGGCCGGGCTGGTAGCAGTTGACCGCCCAATGCAGGTAACCGGTCAGGTTGTGCCGGTAGTTGCCCCAATGCAGATACCGGGTGGACAGCAAGGGATAGTCCATAAACCGGTTGATGTATCCCGGGTCACGGGGTCCGCAACACACGTAATGCCACAGTTCGCCGCCGGCGGCACGGAAGGATTCCCACGCCTCCTGATGACGGTCGTACTCGGAGTTAAGGGGGATCCACACGTCCAGAGCGCCGTGGATATTGCCGTAGGAAAGGGCGTCCGCCAGCTTGATCTCCGGCGCGATGCGGTGGATAAGACCGCACAGGGCGCGGAACTCGGTGGCGCTGTTGGCGTTGGGCTCATCCGCCACGCTCATAGTAACGCCATCCAACACACCGTGCTCCTCCAGCACCGCCTTAAGCTGAGGCAGGTACTGGGTCAGGAAGCAATACCCCTCGTAGGACATAGCCGGAATTTCCCCAAACAGGTAGATGGTGGACTCGGCGTGGTGCTTGCGGTGACCGATGGCCGGGGCCTTGATCTTGGCAAATCCGGCCTGGCGATACCGGGTGATCTGGTCGATCAGACCGGAGAAGTCAAATCGGAACTGGTTCTCCCCCACCTTCTCGTAGGTCACGCCGCCGCACCGCTTAATATTCTGGTGCATACGCCGCAGACAGCGCAGATATTTCTGCTCCAGCTCGTAATACTCCGGGGAACGGGGCTCCACCCCGTGGAACTTACACACGGCGCCCGAATCAAAGCCCTGCATAATATCCAAGGTCTCCTCCGGCAGCACGGCGGCGTACACCTGCAGGGTGGCCGGTACCGCACAGCCGCCCACCGTCACGGTTAAGGGGTACACGCCGGCCGGGGCGTCCTTATCCAGACGCAGAGCCAGGTAGATACCGCCCACGCCGTCGGTCAGGTCCACCGTGCCGTCGTAGGTGCGCAGACAGTCGTACAACCAGTACGGGGCCTCCCGTTCCGGGTAGTGGGGGGCACGGTTTTCGTCCTTAATGCCGGGGTTGGCTTCCACCGGCACCGCCCGTAGGGTGTATATCTCGGTGGTGACCCCTTGGGGCAGTCCCTCCACCGCCACCGGCAGAGTCCCATCGGTCATATCCCCCACCAGGATCTGACAGGTGGCAAACCCACCCCGGGCGCCGAACAGGTCGGCGTGGTCGGAAGCGCTCACGTACTCCCAGATGTCCGGATAGGTAAACTCGGATGAGGAAACAACGGTATACTTCATAGGTAAAACCTCCTTCGGCCTTTTTGTTCATTGTAGCAAATTCTTTTGGCTTTGTCTATTGCTTTTTTGTCTATTTATACAGTCAATTTGTCCGGAGAACGATTGACAGACCACTCCATAACGGGTATACTGAGAGAAAGGCAGGTGAACACCGTGACCCGTACCCGTACCGCTACCATCACCCTCATCATTCTCATCGCTCTCACCACCGCCGGTATCTGGTGGTTTTCTTTGCATAACAGCTTTGACTCCTCCCGGGAGAGCAAACAACTGCTCAAGATACTGTCGAACCTGCTGGGTGCCGGAACGGTCAGCGACGCTGCCCATCTTATACTGCGCAAGGTGGCGCACTTTGTGGAGTTTGCGGTGTTGGGCGCCGAGTGGATGGCCCTGGCCCATCTGCGACGCCGTTGGTGGTGGGCGTTGCCCGGCGCTGTGACCGCTATTGTAGACGAATGTCTGCAAATCTTCGCCCCCGGTCGGGCGCCCCGGGTCACCGACGTGCTGTTGGACTGGTCCGGCTACCTGATCGGTGCCATCTTGGTGTGGGGAATCTGGTGGATCTTTCATCGCAAAAAAGGTCTTGCTTTTTTCAAAAGACTATAGTATAATAATAGCCGCACCTGCCGGTGTGATGGAATTGGCAGACGTAGTGGACTCAAAATCCACCGCTGGCGACAGCGTGCCGGTTCGAGTCCGGCCACCGGCACCAAAAAGACCTTGTCGTACGACAAGGTCTTTTTTTACAAAGGATTCTATGGAGGTAACGGTATGGCGGCCATACAGGTAAAAACCAAAAACAACCTGCCGGTGGACGAAAAGCCTCGGGTGTATTATACCGGTCATCCCGACGACTTTGACCGGTGCTTTGGTGCGGTGTGCGACGACCTGTTCCGCACCCAGGATTGCGCCGTCTATTACGCCACCGAGCCCCTTTCTCCGGAAGAACTGGAAACGGTAGTGGGCCGGGCCAACCTACTGGTGATTCCCGTCACCC
>JAZRMD010000018.1:0-3312 GCA_045647285.1 Acutalibacteraceae bacterium | reverse complement strand
CACACCGATGCCCACGATGGCCAGGTCGGCAAACACACCCAACTCCAGCTCCGCACCGCTGATGACGAAGAACAGCGCAAACAGAGGGCTGGTCCACTTGTCCGAGGCGGCCATCAGGTCGTGGGACAGGGGACAGATGTTGCAGAACACGGTGCCCAGCATCATACAGGTCAGCAGGGGGGAGAATTGCACGTGTACCGGTCCCATGGAAAACTCCAGCATGGACAGGGATGCGGTAAGGAATACCACGCCAATGGTTAGGTTAAGACGATTGGTATTGGAATTAAACAGACGCTCCAATTGGGTCAGCACCCAACCCATCACTGCGCCCAACAGCAGGGAAAACATGATTTCCAGCAGAGGATTGACCAAGATGGAGATAAGGTCGATGGCGCCGCTTTGCAGGGTCCGGGCGATGCCGAAGGACACCGCAAACACCACCAGACCCACCGCATCGTCCAAGGCCACGATGGGCAACAGCAGACGGGTCAGGGGGCCCTTGGCCTTATACTGGCGTACCACCATCAGGGTGGCGGCCGGCGCCGTAGCGGTGGCGATGGCGCCCAGGGTAATGACCTGGGGCAGGGTGAACTTATCCGGGATGAGCAGATGCACCCCGTACAGACACAGGTCCACCAGGACGGTGGCCGCTAAGGCCTGCAGGATGCCGATGGTCATAGCCTGACGGCCGGTTTTTTTGAGGTCCTCCAGCCGGAACTCGTTGCCGATGGCAAAGGCGATAAAGCCCAGCGCCACCTCGGACACCAGACCCAGCCGGGACACGTCCTCTATAGAGGCAAACCCCAGGCCGCCCAAGCCCAACTGTCCCAGACAGTAGGGGCCAACCAGCACGCCGGCTATAAGATAGGCCGTCACCGAGGGCAGCCTGAGTGGCTTAAACAGCCGGGTCATCAGCAAGCCGGCCAACAGGGCGACGGAAACCGATAGTAACGTATTCACAACCGCACATCTTCTTTCGTGTAATTTCGCACAAGGGGTATCATAGCACAAAGACGTAGGCTTTTCAATGGCTAATTTGCACAAAGAACGCTCCCCTCTTGCAATCCGTCGTTGCAGATGATACAATAAGGTAAATTAAGTATAATAGAGGCAGAGGAGTGACCGTAATGGTAAAGCATATTATCCTGTGGCAACTGAAGGATGAATTGACCGAGGAACAGAAGCAGACGGTAAAAGCCGGCATCAAGAGCAGTCTGGAAGCTCTTGTGGGACAGATACCCGGGCTGACCGCTATTCGGGTGCAGACCGAGGGCCTGTCCACCTCCAATGCGGACGTGATGCTGGACTCCGCCTTTGTCAGCGCTCGGGCATTGGCCGATTACGCCGTCCACCCGGCCCACGTGGCGGCGGCGGACGGATACGTGCGCCCCTACACCAAGTGTCGGCTGTGTATGGACTATGAAGAAGCGGATAGCGTGTATATTGCCTATGACGGCCAGGGACGGCCGGTGGCCGACCAACTGGCAGACCGTTTGCAGACGGCCTCGGTGCCGGTGGCTGACAGCCTGACCGATAGCGGCGTGATGGTCGCTGTGGTGGGCGATGAGCCGGGTTATCTGCTCAACGAGTTAGCGCAGGCGCAACAGCAGGGGATACCGGTGGTGGCCTACCGGACCAGCGACGCTCCTCTGCCGGCGGCGGTACAGATGGCGGTAGGGGACGCCCCCGTGTTCACCTATGAGGAGGGTGTGGACGCCGTAGTGGCGTATCTTGCGCGAACGGAGAGATAATGGTATGAGCGTATTTGTCAGTTGGCGCGGTAGCGACCGGTCGGTCAAGGACGAACTGGTGGCCTACCTGCAAGAAGCCTTGGGACCGGATGAGGTGGTCTGGGACTCCGACCGCTATTGTATCAGCAATCCCTACCAGGAATTTATAGAAGCCATCCACCAGAGCCAGGTGTTCGTAGTCATCGTCAGCGACGAGACCATGATGCCGTCCTACGTGCTTAACGAGCTCATTGAGGCCCGTCAGTGCGAGATGGCCGGCACCCTCAATATGGTGCTGTACAAGATCACCGACAGCCCCCTGACCCCGGACTTTGCCGCCCAGATCAACCACCTGACCGACACCAACTACGTGTTCCGTATGCAGGGCAGTGACAAGGGCCTGGCGGCGTTGGCCGCCCGGGTCAAGGAACTGTTGGAAAAGCGGCGCAAGGGTATGCCGGAAAATCCGTATAACACCTTTACCCCCCGTATTCGGGGCACCAGCGTCAGCGGCAGTTACTTCGTCCCTCATTCCCGGGACGACGTGTTTGCCCGGCTGGACGAGGCGTTTGCCCAGTCCCGGGTGGTGTTTGCCACCCAGATAAGCGGCTTTGGACGCAAGAGTGCCGTCCGGGAATACGCCCTGGCCCGGGCAGGTGAATATAAGGACACGGTGCTGCTGCACTATTTCGGCGGCTCTTTACGGGAATTTTTTACCAAAGGGCTGTGGTTTTCCAACGTGGATGACACGGTGTTTGCGGATATGCGCGAGGACGAAGCCATTATGCGCAAGGCCGATCTGCTGGAACGGTTGGGACCGGACACCCTGCTCATCGTACCGGAGTTGACCCCGGACGACCGGGACGACCGGTTTGTGTACGATGCGCTGGTACGGGTGGGGTGCCGGGTGATCTTTGTGACCCAGCAGGTGCCCCGGTACGCCCGTCAGGCGTTTCCGGTGGTGTCGGTGGACCGGATGGAGGATAAGTATCTGAAGGAATTGTTCTTCTACTACTATCCGGCGTCCCCGGAGGAGCAGGAGTCGTTGGACGAGGTGCTGACCGCCTTCTTTGACAGCATTGACGGGCACACCAAGAGCGTGGAGATCACCGCCACCGAACTGGCCGGGGAATACGGCATTTACCCGGAGCACATTCCCGGCATTATCGAGAACATCAGCGCCGACGGCAACAACGAACTGGCGGAACGGATATTCAGCCTTATATCCGGTCTGTTTGACGTGTCCGCCTTTACCCCGGTGCAGCAGGCCATTCTGCAGGCGGCGGCGTACTTTGCCCAGCGTCCGGTGGACGAAAAGGACTTTGTGGAGTTACTGCGTGCCGCCGACTGCTACGACGGGACGGCTATGCGTGAACTGATAGACCGCCGGTGGTTGGATAACGACCGGATGGGCCGCACCGTATCGGTGGAGCCCTTTTTGGCGCAGGTGTGCCTGAGCAAGATACCGGAGGACCCGAAGCGCAGCGGTGCGTGGCTGGAGGTACTGTCCCAATGGCTGTGGACCAGCGTGGCCTGTATGGATATGGGCGACCTGTACCGCCATCTGCGGTGCATGGAACGG
>JAZRMD010000017.1:0-5116 GCA_045647285.1 Acutalibacteraceae bacterium | reverse complement strand
CGTGTACCTGCAGGTACACGGCTCTGTTGTTACGTCACGATATGGCCATCCTCCACCCGAATGACACGGTCGCACAGAGAGAGGGCCGCCGGGCGGTGGGAAATGCACAGACAGGTCCTGTCCGGCAAACTACGCAGACGGGTCAGCACCCGTTCCTCGGTATCCTCGTCCAGAGAGGCGGTCACTTCATCCAACAACAGGATGGGAGCGCCGCTGAGTACCGCCCGGGCGATGGCCAGGCGTTGCAACTGTCCCTCGGACAGGCCGGCGCCCCGTTCGCCCAAGGGCGTGTCCAGACCGGCCGGCAGACTGCGGATGACCTCATCTACGTCCGCTACCCGGATAGCTTCCCACAGCGCGTTCTCATCCACCTGCGAACAGAACACCGTAAGATTTTCCCGGACGGTGCCGGAGAGCAATATGGTCTGTTGAGGTACGTAAGCAAACAGCGGTCGGGTGTCGGCACCCACCGGCAACACACCGCTATCCGTCACCAATTCCACCGTACCGGACGCGGGCACGTAAAAGCCCAACAACAACTTAAACAAGGTAGACTTACCAATGCCGGAAAAACCGGCCAGGGCCACGAACTCGCCCTTATCCACCGTTAAGGACGCACCTTTCAGAACAGGATGTTCCTCATCATAAGCAAAATGCACGTCCCGTATCCGTAGCCCTTGTATCCGACGGTAGATATCCGGCGGCAAGGGGGTCCCACGGGGCTCATCCGGCAGAGATTCCAGTTCCACCAGTCGTTCCGCCGAAGCCAACATATTGTAATACTGCGGCAACAGACCCGACATATTGATCATAGGGGCGCGCACCTGCATAATGATCTGCATAAACGCCATCAGCGTACCATAAGAGATGGCGTCCACCGCCAGGCGGAACGCTCCCCACGCCAACGCAGCGTAATAACTGCCGTTAAACAGCAGGCGCATAGCCGCCGAGGATACGTTGCTCCACCGGGCCCGGCGCAAGGTGCTCCGATAATGGATATGTAACAGTTTACCCAGTCGGGTCAGCACCGGTGTGCCGGCATCAAAGGACTGGATAACCATCCAGTTTTCCACGCCCTCTTGCATATAAGAACGGGCGTGGCCCTCCGCCTCCTGACATTGCTTGTGCAAGACTTTGGCCTTACGGCCATACAGACGGTACACCATCAAAAGAACGGCCGCCAAGCCCAGCATCACCAGAGTAAAGCGCCAATCCAGAACCAGCAGGACCGCCACACAGGAGATCATCCGGGCGGCAAAAGACACGGTACGGGGAATCAAGCCCGACAGGGTATTCACCACCACATGGCAATCCCCGGTCAAGCGATTAAGCACGTCACCGGAATGATAGACACTCACATCCTGCCACCGCTTACGGAATAAGGCGGAAAAGACGGTGGATTTGATACGCTTATCCATACGGCCGGCAATCACCGCCCCCAGATAACTGGCGGAAATATCCAACCCTATCTGCACCAACAGGGCGCCCATCAGCAAGGCGCTATACAGCCACAGATTGCCCTGTGCGTCGCCTACAGCAATATCCAGCACCCGTCGGGATAGCAGAGCAAACCCTACGCCGCAACAGGCAGAAAGCGCCCCCAGCACGGAGGATATTGCTAACAAACCCCCGTCCGGGCGCGCCATCTTACGAATAAATGTTTTGGCCGCAGATTGCTTCATATCTTCTCTCCTACCAGACGCTTCCAATAGCTATGGGCCCGTCCGGGCAAATGATAGATCTCCATCAGCCATCGGCGGATGGGCAACAGGTCGTGCCAGCAGCGTACGTACCGCCCATAGGCGGCACTGTCGCATTCCCACACCTTGCCCTTGCGGTGAAAGGCCACCGCCCGGGCCAGTATCTGATCGGCGCCAATGCCGTGTTCCAGGTCGGTCTGGGCGTCCCCCAACATGGTGTACCGTAAGCGGCCGCCTTTATCCACCGACGGGGTGGGCTGTGCGTCCCCTAAGGCCATATGGGTGACGCCGTCATCCCGTACCACCACCCGGTGCAGAATATACTGCCCGTTGCGACGGCGGTACAGACATACATCCCCCGGCTGTAAGGCGTCGCTATCCACGGCACGCAGGACCACCTGGTCCCGGCGATGACGTAGAAAAGGAGACATACTGTTGCCGGTAACGGTCAACAATACTTCCTGTCCCTGTTCCAGACATTCGGCTATTAAAGGGGACAGTTCTTCCATAGGTACACGAACTACGTCGCTCATACCAACAAGTCCGCCTCTTTGAGCTTATCCACAAAGGCCGTCACATCCGCCGCCGCCTGCTGGTCAGCCACGTCGTACTCCTCCAGAAGAGCCGCCGTCAGTTGCTCGGCGGTACGCTCCTGCTGTAATTGTTGCCACAAAAAAGCACCGGTCTCATTTAAGGTGATCAGGCAGCGAAAATCCACCGTCCGGGAACCCACCGGCACCACCAGATGGTTGGTGCCCACCGTGCGCAGAATAAAGCCGTCTTTCAGTTTCATCGCATTATACCTCCTTAGGAAATACCGCATCAAAGGCGGTGGTTACCGCCTGGCGGCTGATAGTACAGGTCAGTTCGTAAATGGGTAAACTCTCACACAGTCGTTGAGCAAAGTCCAACGACCGTTCCCCCAACGTATCGTCGTAGTAGGGACGTACCACCTGTCCCAGCAGACGGTACATACTGTCCACCGTATCCAAACGGCGGATGTTGTTCTGCTCTCCCCGTTCAATAAACACAATAGCACGCAGGGGCACCTGCCGGTTGACGTTGAGCGCCGTTTTGCCACTCCAGGGGGTGCCGCAAAGCATCGGTTGGTTGCCGGAGAAACAAATGGCCGGCTTGTCGTCGTTAATCACGACCACGTCGTCACCAAAGCAGTCTTTCCACAGACCCACGTGGGTGGACTTGCCGGTGCCGGAATCGGCGGAAAAAGCCACGCCCTGCCCCTTGTACGCCAAGGACGAACTGTGCAGCACACCGCCGCCCAACAAAAACAAACGGTTACGGAACATTGCGCCGGTGTACAGATACTCCCAGTCGGTCACGGACAGTTCCGCCGTGGCACGGGCCGGGGTCAGAAAGATCTCCACCCGGGAATAATCCGGCAGATGGCGAAACAAGAATACCAATTCCCCCGTCTGAGGGTGACGCAGAAAACGGCACAACTGTCCGTCCTCCTGCTGTAGAATAGTCACCATATGTATCTGCTGTATCGTTCTCCCCGTCGGCTCGGGAATATGGTCCACCACCCGGGTGGTCATGGTCAGCACCGGTGCAGCGCCGTCGGTACGCACATAATCCGCAAAGCGGCGCTCGAAGAAGGTAGTATCCGCACTGTGAACACATATGGGTAAACCGGCTATCTGTAGATCCACGAACACCACCCCTTACTGATAAAAACATATATGGTTAGTTCTATTGTAGCAATTTTACCTAAACAAGTCAATACCCAAGATACGCCTACGGCAAATGCATACAGCGAGATATTTAACGCAAAATAGGGACGCATACAGACAAGGAGGAATCCCCATTGAAACAGACGGCTCGGGCGCTTCTGACACGCATCTACGAACATAGTGTACTAAAAAACGCGGCGGCGTTGGCGTACTATACGCTGTTCGCTCTGTTCCCCGTGCTCATCTTTGCATCCAACCTATTGGGCGTACTGCAACTGGATATATCCTCAGTCATCAGCACCCTCACCCGGATATTGCCCGACCAAGTGGTGGCCATTGCCGAAGGATATCTGGAATATACCGCCGCCAACTCCAGCCATACTATGCTGTGGTTTTCATTGATATTCTCCGTTTGGTTCCCCACCAGGGCGGCAAGAGGCCTGATGGAAGATGTGCGGCGGGCGTACGGGTTAGGGCGACCGCAACGACCGCTTTTGTATGCTGTAAAGCAATTTGCCTATACACTTATACTGTTAGCCGTACTGGCTCTCACCCTGCCGTTAACCGTCCTGGGAGAGAACGTGATACGGGAATTTCTCATATTGGTGGCACCTCGGTTGCCGACAATCTGGCAATATCTGCGGTTTGTTCCGGTGGGGCTGTTGATGTTGGTGGCTATCGGTTGTCTTTATGTGTTGGCGCTGGAACAACGGCGGTCATTCAAGACGCTGTTGCCCGGCATCGCCATTACGCTGTGCGGCTGGTTGGTGCTGAGCATCGGCTTTTCAGTATACGTAGAGAACTTTGCTAACTATTCCCTGCTGTATGGTACCATGGGGGCGGTGGTGGTGCTGTTAGTGTGGCTGTATCTCTCGGCCGTGGTGCTGATATTGGGGGCGGAATACAACGCCATCCGGGAAAAAGTGCAGTAAAGAAAAATGCCCTACGGTGGGTTTTTGTATCTAAGTGGAGTGGCAAGGGCAAGTGATATTCTGCGCTTCGCACAGAGTGATGTTTTCACTTCGTGAAAGTGATATTGAAATCTGAGATTTCAGTGATATTATATTCGCCTCTTAACTGCCCGAAGGGCAATATCACTCGGCGTTCGCCGCATATCACTGCGAAGCAATATCACTCGCCGAAGGCGAATATAACTGAAAAAACTCTTGTTCTTTTGAACAAGAGTTTTTTCTGGAGCTGGTTGACGGACTTGAACCCCCGACCTGCTGATTACAAATCAGCTGCTCTACCAACTGAGCTAAACCAGCGAATGAACAAAAGGGATTATATCAATTTTCACAGCCTTTGTCAAGGGAAAGTAAGAACATCGCATTTTCCTCTTGCATTTTGTGTACAGGTAGTATATAATGAACTGTGTAAGTTTAGATGAAGGGGGTTCCGAACAATGAAGCGTTCATACGATGCACCGCAAATAAATATTCGGGAATACCTGCAAAACGAATCTCTATCCACCATAAGCACTCCAGATTGGGATAACACCGACAACTGGATCGAAGTACCGTTAGGATAACTATGCATAAGCAAGGGAGCGTCAACCACAAGGTTGATGCTCCCTTTTGTTTTTTATAAACCCAGATCCTGGCAAATGGCTTGTATCTCTCCTACATATTCCTTATCCGCCAGATGGTGACCGCTTTGCAGTTCTTTGATAGCGGCACGGCGTTTATCAGGCAACAACATCCGTCCCCAACGGCGCACCTGCGC
>JAZRMD010000016.1:0-11783 GCA_045647285.1 Acutalibacteraceae bacterium | reverse complement strand
GAAAAAGGTGCCTCCCAGAGAGGCTCGGTCTGTATCTACGACCGTAAGTATTCGGCTATCCAGATGGCTGAGCCCACCGATTTCGACTGGGACGCCATCTTTGAGGGCGCCGATTGGTTCCACTTTACCGGTATCACCCCGGCGCTGGGTGCCAACCTGGTGGAGATCTGCAAGCAGGCGTGTATTGCCGCCAAGGCCAAGGGCGTCAAGATCTCTTGCGACCTCAACTACCGTGGCAAGCTGTGGACCCGTGACGAGGCCCGTGCCGCTATGACCGAGCTGTGCCAGTACGTGGACGTGTGCATCTCCAACGAGGAGGACGCCAAGGACGTGTTTGGTATTGAGGCCGAGGGAACCGACATCACCGGCGGCAAGCTCAACCACGAGGGTTACAAGTCCGTTGCCAAGCAGTTGGCGGACAAGTTTGGCTTTGAGAAGGTGGCCATCACCCTGCGTTCCTCCATCTCGGCCAACGATAACGACTGGGCCGGTATGCTGTACGACGGAGAGAACTACTGCTTCTCCAAGAGCTATCACCTGCACATTGTAGACCGTGTGGGCGGCGGCGACAGTTTTGGCGGCGGTCTTATCTACGCTTTGCTGACCGGCAAGTCCACCCAGGCGGCCATTGAGTTCGCCGTGGCGGCTTCCGCACTCAAGCACAGCATTGAGGGCGACTTCAATCGCGTAGGCGTTAAGGAAGTGGAAAAGCTGGCCGGCGGCGACGGCTCCGGCCGCGTCCAGCGCTAAATTAATCAAAAAAAAACAGCAGACCGTTTCGCCGAGAAGCGGTCTGCTGTTTTTTTGGCCTATTTGTCACAAATTGTCATTGATATTTACAAATTTGCGGTCAACAATACTACTGCAAACGCGAAAAGACTTTACGGCGGCAAAACCGCTGTGTGTGACAGAGAGGTGTACGTTATGACCAGCAAGAATATCGTTCCTGAGGCTCGCGAGGGCCTGAACCGCTTCAAGATGGAGGCTGCCAACGAAGTTGGCGTGACCCTGAAGCAGGGCTACAACGGTGATCTGACTGCCCGTCAGGCCGGCTCTATCGGCGGCCAGATGGTGAAGAAGATGATCAAGTCTTACGAGGAAAACAACCTGAAGTAAGAGCCATACCGCTAAAGAAGGAGCCGGGAGGTCACTCCCGGCTTCCTTCTTTTTTGATGAGCCTCGTGTATTTATTCTTTAGCAGGAGTTTTTACTATCGATAGGCCCCGGATTCGTTCATTAGCAAGAAAAATCTTGTTTTTCTCTAATTTTATGTTACAATAGATGACAATAAGAGAGTGGATAGTTTCCCTCGTCTGTTTAACAGAAAGACAAAGGAGGTGTACGGAGTGGATGTTACGGTGGTTATTCCGTCTTTGGACCCGGACGAAAAACTGCTCAAGGTGGTGGACGGTCTGGTGGATGCCGGCTTTACGGATATTCTGCTGGTGGACGACGGCAGCGACGACGCCCATAGCGCCCCCTTTGCTGCGGCGGCACAGCGTCCCGGCGTGACGGTACTGCATCACCCGGTCAATTACGGTAAGGGCCGGGCGCTAAAGACGGCGTTTTCCCATATACTGGAGCATTGTCCCCATAGTCGAGGCGTGGTAACGGTGGATGGCGACGGTCAGCATACCACCGCCGATATCGTGTCGTTGGCCCAGGCGGTGTGCGCCGATGGGGAACGAGTCTATCTGGGCGCCCGGGACTTTAACCGCCCCGACGTTCCTTTGCGTAGTCGCTTTGGCAATAAGACCACCAGCCTGGTGTTCCGTCTGCTGTGCGGTCTTACCATACGAGATACCCAGACCGGTCTGCGTGCCATTCCTCGGCAGTATCTTCCGGCTATGTTGGAGGTGGAGGGGGAACGGTTTGAGTACGAAACCAATATGCTACTGGCGTTCCGCCGTCAGCAGATACCTTTTGGCGAGCTGCCCATTCGCACCGTCTACATCAACGAGAATGAAACCAGTCATTTCCGCCCCGTCCGGGACAGCATCCGTATCTATCGGCTGATATTACGGCATTTTATCCGGTTTGTGGGTAGCGGCGCCGTATCCTTTCTGGTGGATATGGGGTTATTCTGGCTGCTCGGCAGCGTGGTGCTCTCCGCTTTGCCGGATACGACCCGTATCTTTGCGGCCACCGCCGTAGCCCGTGCGGTATCTTCCTTGCTCAATTTCTTTCTCAATCGGACGGTGGTGTTTTCCTCCTCCCGTCCGCTGTGGGATACGCTGTGGCGGTATTACGCCCTCTGCGTGGTACAGATGCTTACCAGCGCCGGTCTGGTTGCGGCGCTGTATGGAATTGTTCCCTTGCCGGAGCCTCTGATAAAATTCGTTGTGGACGTGTGCCTTATGTTTATCAGTTTCCGTATCCAACAACGCTTTGTGTTTGGGAGAAAATAGAACAAGAAGCCTCTTGCGGCAAGCAAGAGGCTTCTTATATTTATACTTATTCACTTTTACGGAATACACCCATTGCCACGCCGTACTTTCTCTTAAACAGTTGGGAGGCCCAGCTTAGGTTGTTAAAGCCGCTGTCGTACACGATATCCGCAATCTTATGGTTGCTGTTGCGCAGCATATTGGCAATGTAGTTGAGTCGCAGGTCATTAATATACTCGCTGGGGGATACACCCTTGTACCGTTGCATACTCCGAGCCAGGTGTTCCCGGCTCTTTCCGGACAGGGCTGCCATCCGTTCTGTGCCGGATACAAAGTTACCGTCTTTTTCCATCTGCTCACATAAGGCGTCTAGCCATGCCGGGGTATCGCTTTCCTCCGCCGCGGTGTACTGAAATACTCGGGTAAACAGCTCAAACAACAGGATGCGCAGGGCGGAACGCCGTCCCTCTGTATCCTCCGGGTCAATGGCCCGGATACTCTCCATCCGATGCGTGATGCGAGCAAACTCTCGTTCGCTGAGCAATATATCGGGCGGAAGCGGTGCCGTTAACAACGCTCGGGAGGGGAATCCTTCTCCCAGGTAGCGGAACAGTTCCACCACCGTGTCGGCGGTGACGGTGATGTTGAGCATGGAGAAAGGTTGTTTATTTTCACATATATAATCGTGCGTATCCGTTGGACGGATAAACACCGCCCGATGGGGTTGCAGACGGATACGTTTATCCCCAACGCAATGGACGGCGTTGCCCTCCAACACGATAAATATCTCGTAATAATCGTGGTAATGGGGACGGAAATACTCCGTACTGCTCACCACGTACCGATAGGAACAACCGGTTTGCATATCCACAAACCGGGAGGCTGTTAACAGTTTCGGTATCATATCCTCACCTCGAAATATCACAATACTACAAGTTTTATATCACAATATGGCTTGTATGACAAGCCTTTTTTCGGTAGAATAAAGAAAAAAGCAAACGGGAGGCGTTACTATGGGAGGTAATGTGGTTTCCGGCAATCACTATTCCTTTAGTTTTGACCGCATTCGCATCAATATTGGACATTTGGGCAATCAACATACGGTGGATTCCTTTCCGGTGGAACTTTCCTACCGTAAGGCAGAGGGATACAAGGGGAACACCCCTCCTCCACAGGACGGCTACGTACCCTTTGCAGAGGGTATCACGGTCAGCGAAGAGGACAGCCATTACTGGTTTCGCGGACGTTTCCATACCCCACCGGCAGAGGACCATAAGCGGTACTATCTGCGCTTTGAGGTGTGGCGCAGCGGTTGGGACGACGTTCCGCAGGGCCTACTGTACCTCAACGGCGTAAAGGTATCCGGCACCGACCTCAATCACACCGACGTGCTGTTGGAGCCGGATACGGACTACGAGATGCACAACTACTTCTACGTGGGCCTGTTGGGTACGCAGATGCGTCCCAGCGCCAAGGTGGTTAAGACGGACGAGCGCATTGAACGGTTGTGGTACGACCTGTTGGTGCCTTTTGAGGCTATGAAGACCGTCCGGGAAGAAACGCTGGAATACCACCAGGTAATGACCATATTGGAAGAGGCCACCGCCCTGCTGGATTTCCGCCATACGTACAGCGACGGCTATTACCGGAGTCTGGAACAGGCGCAGAAGTTGGTCACGGAAAAATTGTACGATACCCTCTGTTCCACCAAAGGTAAGCCGGTGGTGAACTGTCTGGGTCATACCCACATTGACGTGGAGTGGCGGTGGACCCGTGCTCAGACGGTGGAGAAGATAGAACGCAGTTTTTCCACGGCGGCGGACCTGATGCAGCGGTATCCGGAATACCGCTTTATGCTCAGCCAGCCGGAACTGTATATGTACCTCAAGGAGCAGGCTCCGGAAAAGTACGAGGAATTAAAAGCCCTCGTAGCCGAAGGTCGTTGGGAGCCGGAGGGAGCCATGTTCTTGGAATCTGATTGCAACCTGGTGTCCGGCGAAAGTTTTGTGCGTCAGTTGCTGATGGGCAAGACCTTTTTCCGTCGGGAGTTCGGTTGTGACAGCCGCATTCTTTTCCTGCCGGACGTGTTCGGCTACAGTTGCGCTCTACCCCAGATACTTAAGAAGTGTGGCGTGGATTACTTTGTCACCTCCAAGATCAGCTGGAACGATACCAACACCCTGCCGTTTGACAGCTTTATGTGGGAGGGCCTGGACGGCACCGAGATCTTTACCAACTTCATTACCACCCAAGAGTATGCCTTTGACGACGGCGGTAACGAAACCACCTACGTGGGTAAGTTGACGCCTTCCGAGATCCACGGCACGTGGAAGCGCTACCAACAGAAAGAATACAGCGATCGGACCTTGACCACTTACGGTTACGGTGACGGCGGCGGCGGTCCCACCAAGGGTATGCTGGAGACCCAGCGCCGCTTGGCCAAGGGTCTGCCCGGCATGCCGGTAACGGTGCAGGAGTTCCTGTTGCCCCATCTGCGTAAGGTGGAGGAGAAGTTCCAAGAGGGTTGCCGCCGCACCGGGCGCACCCCCCGTTGGGTGGGCGAACTGTACCTGGAATACCATCGCGGCACCTATACCTCTATGGCGAAGAATAAGCGCGGCAACCGATTGAGTGAATTTCTGCTTGGCAAGGCGGAAGCCCTGTCGTGTATGGCGGAAGCCTTGGGTCAGCCCTACGACCACGCTGCACTGGAAGCCAACTGGCGCAAGGTGCTCCACAACCAGTTCCATGACATTATCCCCGGTTCCTCCATCCATCAAGTGTACGAAGGCACCGACGTGGACTATGCCGAGATAAGCGCCGATACCGGCCGCATGATCGGGGACAGCTTACGGCTGATCGCCGCCAACGTGGATGGCAAAGGTACGTTGGTATATAACCCCTCCGGCTTTGCCCGTGACGGCGCGGTCCGTGTGGGAGATACGGTATGCGAATTGCCCGACACCGTTCCGGCCCACGGCTGGCGGTTGTTCTCAGCCTTGGACACGGATTGCTCCGTAAAGGTTGATGGCCTTACAGCGGAAAGCGATCTGTACATACTGACCTTGGATGCGGCAGGTCGCATTGCCCGGTTGTATGATAAGCAGAACGGCCGGGAGGTGTTTAAGACCGGTGAGTACGGTAACGAGATACAGGTGTTTGAGGACTATCCCCGTATGTACGACAACTGGGAGGTCAGCGAGTACTACAAAGATAAGATGTACGTACTGGATACCCCAGCGGAGATCACTCCCTTTGTGGACGGCTCCTCGGCCGGTTTCCGGGTGACCCGTCAGTATCAGGAGTCCACCCTCCGGCAGACCATCCGGCTGTATTCCCACAGCCGTCGGGTGGACATTGAGAACGACTTTGACTGGCACCAAAAACACCAGTTGGTCAAGCTGTCCTTCCCCTACGACGTACATGCCACCGCCGCCACCTATGAGATCCAGTTTGGCCACGTCACCCGTCCCACCCACCGCAACACCCTCTGGGATGCGGCTAAGTTTGAGGTGTACGGTCATAAGTGGGTGGATATGTCGGAACACGGCTACGGTGTGGCGTTGCTCAACGATTGCAAGTACGGCTACAGCGCTGAGGGCAGCACCCTCAAGCTGACCGCCCTTAAGTGCGGCTCCTATCCCAACCCGTACGCCGACGAGGGTCAGCATATCTTCACCTGTTCGCTGTTGCCCCATGCCGGTGGTTTCCGCGAGGGCGGTGTGGTGCAGGAAGCGTACGCCCTCAATCAGCCGCTGGAGGCGGTGCCCGTTACCGGCGAGGGTAAGACGCTACCCACCGTGTACTCGTTGGTATCCGCCAACAAGGACAACGTGATCGTGGAAACGGTCAAAAAGGCTCAGGCGGACGACGGCGTTATTTTCCGTATGTATGACGCCTACGACCGGCGTGAGCAGGTCACCTTAACGGTAGCTCCCGGCTTTACCAAGGCGTATCTGTGCGATATGTTGGAGAACGTGTTGGAAGAACTGCTCTTTGACGGTACCACCCTGACTCTGCCGGTGAAAAGTTTTGAGATCGTCACCGTGAAACTCACCCAATAAACCCAAAAAATGCCGGGAGAAATCCCGGCATTTTTACCCCCCTTTTTTGCGCGAAAAAAGGTTGTGTTTTATATTACTTTATGTTACGCTACTCGGTGAAAGGACGGTGTTACCTATGAGCATACCGCAAGAAAGGAAAGGGCGCCAACTGGTGTGGCACGATGAGTTTGATAAGCCCGGCATTGACTACGATAAGTGGTGTTTTCGCCGTACGATGGCGTACCCGGACCGGGAGTTTGATAACAGTGAGCGTTGCATTCGCGTGGAAGATGGCAATCTGCATATGCAGGTGTGGCGGAGCGATAAGGAGGGTTGTCGCTTTGCACTTAACGAGGGATTTACTACCTGCCATACCATGAACTTCCGTTACGGTTACCTGGAGATGCGGGCAAGAGTGCCTTACCGCAAGGGTGCGTGGCCCTCTTTCTGGATGCAAGCCAGTCCCCATTTTCGCCAATGTAAAGAGTGGATGTGCGAAACGGATATCTTTGAGGTGTTCTCCTCCGACCGGGAGCTGGGCTCCTGTTTACACAAGTGGGGCCGGGACGGCAAGTACGCTATGCTGGACATCAATAAGGTACCCCGGGTGTACACCTTTGAAAATTATGAAAATCTCAACAACGAGTACCACGTCTACGGGTACGAGTGGGATCCGCAGGAGATGAAGTTCTACGTGGACGGCAATCTGTTTGCCACATTCCCCATAACCGTAGAGGGCGGCGGTGATTTTGGTCACGACGTTCTGCCCGGTGTAGAGGGTTTTCACGACTTCCAGTTTATCATCCTCAATAACGAGATATACAGCCTCGGCAACTGGGAGAATCCCACCCCCAATCAGATAAGCATGGCCCTCAACGATGAGGATGTGATGCCCATAGACTATTGCATTGACTGGATTCGCCTGTATCAACGGGAGGGCGAGGAGATTCGTCTGAAGGCCGATATTGATGCGGTTAAAGAATAACAAACGAACACACACCCCGAAGCCTTAGACGCCGGGATGTGTTCTTAATGGTCTTATACGACACTGCGCAGGAAAGATAGACCGGCCTGCAGGGCGGGGATGTTTTCTTCCATACCCTCAAACTCAATGGACATATAGCCGTCATATCCGGCCTTTTTGAGCGTCCGTACACATTTAGCCACCGGTACCACACCATGACCCACCACGGTACCGCGGATAAAGTTGCCACCGTTGGTCTTAAAGAATCCCACCGGCGCCTGTCCCATATGGCTGTCTTTAAACAGAAAGTCTTTGGCGTGTACGTGGAAGGTGTAAGGGGCGGCGACCTTGACCGCTGCAGCCGGGTCGGCGTCGGCGCACAGGAAGTTACCCATATCGCACAGCCATCCGTAGTTGGGATGGTTAACGGTACGGATAAGCGTTTCCACACGGTCGGGAGCCTGTAGGTAGAATCCGTGATTTTCGGTGCAGGTGCGCACCCCCTTGCTTTCCGCATATTCCGTGACACGGCGTATATAGGGGGCTATCTTCTCGATCACCTCGTGCCAACCGACCAGATGGTCGGTAGGGATGGTAAGGGTGGCATCGTGACGCATCACGGGGGCGCCCAGAGCAACCGCTACGTCCACGCAGGCGCACAGACGCTTGACCTCTTCTTCGGGGTCTTTACCGTAGAAGTCGGCGCCCACGGTGTAAGATACCACGTCCAGTCCCAATTCCGCACACGTATTGCGGATGAGGGCGGCGCATTCCGGCGCAGAGTGAACGCCCAGTTTTTCCCATTCAGCAGGAGTCAGGTCGGTAAACTCAATGCCGTCAAACCCCAGTTCCTTGGCCAAGGCACACAGTTCCAGATAGGTACAGCCGGTCTGCCGCACGTGCTTGGCAAAGCTGTAACTGGAAACACCGATTTTCATCATAACGACCTCCGTTCACGGCGACAATGTGGGTCAATGGCATTGTAGCACGGGTCGGTTTTCAATGCAATACCAAAACCGTAAAAAGTAAGATGGAGAAAATGTGCGCAACATAAGGCAAGTGCAACGAGCCCGTGCCGTCCGGCACCGGGGCGGGACGTCGTCACGCTTCTCCCTTTTTGGCGGCGGCTTCGTCTGCCTCTTTTTGCACGGCATCGGGTATTTCTGGCAATAATACGCCGGATACTCCGGCCCCCAGAGGCCCGATGAGGGGAAACACGTTATCCGTTTCGGTGGTATCCTGTACCTGGTAGGTACCGTACTTGTTGATCTGGTCCCACACGTCTACCGGCTCTCCCATCACCGGCTCTACAAAAGGGGTATACTCGTCGCTGTGACGGCTTTTCTTTTCATCCATACGATCACCTCACGGATAGTATGCGGCGCGTACGTAAAAAATATGCGGCATCGCACGATGCCGCATATAAGGGTACGGTTATTCTCCCAGGCGGTAGGATAGGGTCATCAGGCTGTCGCCCAGATGCACGTTTTCCACCACTGCGTCGGGATGGTCAAAGGTAATATCGTAATGGGAAAAATTCCAGAACCCGTTGATGCCGCATTCCATCAGCCGGTTTACCAGTGCCGGAGCCGACTCCTTGGGAATACAGAGGATGGCCATCCGGGGCTTATGCTCCCGGCAGAAGTTTTCCAGTTCGTCGGTGGGGAATATGGTCATACCGTTGAGGGTGGTCCCCCGTAACTGTGGCGCGTCGTCAAACAGACCCACCAGACGGAAACCCCGGGCTTCAAAGTCCATATGCTTAGCCACAGCCTTACCCATATTGCCTACGCCCAACAGAATAGCGTCGGTGGGGGATTCCATACCGAGAATACGGCCGATCTCATTATACAACTGCTCCACGATATAGCCGTATCCCTGCTGACCGAATCCGCCAAAGCAGTTAAAGTCCTGCCGTATCTGCGAGGCGGTCAGTCCCATTCTCTGGGACAGTTCCCGGGAGGAGATACGGGTAACGCCGTTCTCCTTAAGGTCGTACAGGAAGCGGTAGTATCGCGGTAATCGCCGGATGACCGGCATGGAAATGTTGTTATCTTTAGACATTGTATACCCTCCTACGAAACATCGTAGTGACTATCCACTATTATGCGAGATTGACACCTTTTTGTCAAGGGTTTTTGGCGCAATTATTCCAAAACGACCCGGCATTGCCGTATGCCGTAATAGGCAAAGGCATCCACCGTCTGCTCGGTGATGCGCTCACCGCTGACCACCAGGGGCACCGCCGGAGGACAGCCTACCGTTACGGCGGCCAGGATCCTGCCGGCGCATTGGTCAGCCGGTAGGGTACACGCCGGGGCAAACAGGGCTTGCCGTGGGGTCAGCACCCGTTGGAGCAGAGCGAAGGTGGGCGGTGCGGCGGTCACGGGGGTACGCCGGGGCAGGGCGGTCAGCACCTGTACCACTCGGCGGACGCTGTCGTCGCCGTTCTCCGGGGTGAACATCATTACCGTGTAGTCCGGGTCGGCAAACTCCGGCTCTATCTGCGCCGTGCGCAGATGGTCGGCCAGCTCTGTGCCGGTATATCCGTAGTCTTTGGGCGCCACCGTCAGCTTAAGGGGCTCTTCTCCCACCAGCGTATACCCGTGGTCAGTGAGCGCCGCCTTCCCTTGCTCCATCCTGTGGATAAAGGTCTGCAGTCGCTCCGGATAGCCCTCGGCTATATACCGGTTTGCCGCATCCAACGACCGCAGGATGAGGTAGGATGGACTGGTGGACCCAAAAAGGGCCATAGCGTCCTTGGCCTGCTCGTATAACCCGTCCGGTGCGGCAGGGGAGATGTGCAGGTAGGCACCGCCGGTAAGCACCGGTAAGGTCTTGTGGGCAGAGTCACAGCACATATCCGCCCCACAGTCCATAGGATGCCGGGACGGGGACAAAAACTTGCGATACGCCCCGTGGGCGTTATCGATGAGCAGTAATATCCCGTGGCGGTGGCATACCGCCGCCAACGGCTCTACGTCTATGCAGTTGCCCAGGTAATCCGGGGTGGTCAGATACACCGCGTCCGGCCGCTTTCCTTGGACGATAGCCATTTCCAGTTGTTCCGGTGATACGGGGCAGGATAGGTAGTTTCCCTGTTGAGCAGGGTACAGCCAGTCTACGTCCATATCCAACAGGGCCACCGCCGACAGAAAGGTCTTGTGGGCGTTGCGCCCGGCCAATATCCGTGCCCGTCTGCCCGGGGTATGCCGGCACACCAGGTACAGCATCGCTCGGATGCAGAGGGATGATCCCTCGGCGGAATACACCGTCCGCGCACCAAAGAGGGTGCCGGCGTTGTGTTCACTCTCGGCAATGATGCCGGACGCTTCATACAGGCTGTCGGCACCGGCGATCTCGGTTATATCTCCCATAGCGGCGCACCCTTTGTGACCGGGCATATGCAGACGCAGGGTGTCGCCGTGAGCGTAACGGTCTATGAAATCACACAACGGGGTGTTCATTCGGCATTCTCTCCTAACGTCCGGGCGATGGCCACCATAATGGCGCACTCCATCCGTTTGCGGAACAGTTCGCACCCGTACTCGTACACGCCTTTAATGTCGCCGGTGGCGTGGTACGCATTGGCGGCACAACCGCCGGAACAGTATAGCCGTGCCCAACAATCGGCACACTCCGGTCGGGCGTATACGTTGCAGGAGGCAAACGCCTCCCGGGCGGCGGTGTTGGTGACCCCCTGCCAGATATCCCCCAGTTTAAAGGCTTCTTCGCCCACAAACTGGTGGCAGGGATACAGGTCGCCCCAAGGGGTGACCGCCATATACTCGGTGCCGCTGCCGCACCCGGAGATGCGCTTGTAGATGCAAGGTCCGCCGGTCAGGTCGATCATATAGTGGTAGAAGGTAAAGGGACGGCCCTCCCGGTCGTGCTTGAGCATCAGTTCCGCCAGTTTTTCATACTGTTCCAGGACGATGGGCAGGTCCTCCTGGGTGAGGGCCGCCGGATCGCCGGGAGGACAGACCACCGGCTCCATACTCAGCTCGGTAAAACCCAGGTCCAGCATCTGCTGGATGTCCTTAAGGAAATCGGGATTTTCGTGGGTGAAGGTGCCGCGCATATAGTAATCCTTGCCTCCACGGGCTTCCACCAGCTTCTGGAACTTGGGCACGATGCGGTCAAAACTGCCGTTTCCGGCGTAGTCTACCCGGTATTTATCGTGGATCTCCTTGCGTCCGTCCAGGCTCAGCACCACGTTGGCACATTCCCGATTAGCAAAGTCTATCACGTCATCGTCAATCAGCAGACCGTTGGTGGTCAGGGTAAACCGGAAGTTCTTGTTGTGGGCTTTCTCGATGCTCCGGGCATAGGCCACCAGATCCTTGACCACCTGGAAGTTCATCAGAGGCTCGCCGCCGAAGAAGTCCA
>JAZRMD010000015.1:0-10443 GCA_045647285.1 Acutalibacteraceae bacterium | reverse complement strand
GTCAGGCGGCGGAAGCTATTCAGAATTACGTGCTCAACAGCTGCGGCTTCCGTATGGAGATCCGCCCCATGAACATTGAGGGCACCGACCACGTGGCTAACGAACTGCGCATCGGCCCGATGAACGGTAGTGTGCAGGTGGACCGTGCGTACGACACCTTCTTCAAGAAGGACACCGAGAAGAGCATCGGTAAGGTTTCCATTGATGTGGACGGCTATCTCAATACCGATCCCGGCTACTACACCGCGCGCTTTGAGGGTAAGAACCTGATCGTGGAAGGCGGCACCGACTACGCCGTTAACGTTGCTGTGGCGCGCTTGATGGCCGTGCTGGAAAAAGACAAGAAGTTAGATACCAACTATACGGATAGCGGCACCTACAACAGCTACTACGATTACTTCAATCTGGTAGAGAACGTGGAAGGCGTAGAACCTGGCCGCGAGACCATGAAGTACGAGATGGTGGGCGGTTACGCTCTGGCGCTGACCGACGACTTCAGCGATACCGGTGCCACCGACCAAGAGGTGGAGACCTCCGTTAAGTCCCGTTGGACCGTCAACGACGACGAGTCCGCCGGTTGTGATCCCGACACCGAGCGTCAGTTCCGCCCCGGCATCTACGGTGAAAGCTGGTGGATCACCCAGGATGAGGAAGGCAACGGTTACCTGATGGAGATCACCAAGAGAGCCACCCGCGAGAGTAAGGTTATCAAGGAAAATGGCAAGCCGAAAGTGATGCCCGGTTACGACGCCGTCCGTCTGATATCCGCCAACAAGTTTGGCTGGCGCTTTGGCGTCAGCGAGACTCGTATCGTGATGGGCTGCCGCAACGGTGCCTGTTCCGCCGTGTGGTACGCCTCCAACTCTCCCATTTCTCAGCCCGGTGTTTCCAATGAGTTTGACCTGTATGAGAACTACGGCCGTGAGCTGTTGGCTCCCAACTCCTACGCCAACAATCCCAGCGGTACCACCATGGCTACCGAGCACGGTCAGACCTTGGGTTGGGTCGAGCCCAAGGAGGGTGAGCACTTCTACGACACCTTCCACCACGTCACCATGGAGTGGTCTTACGATATGATTCACTACTACTTTGACGGCGAGCCCTATTGTGAGATCCCCCTGAACGACGTGAACATGCACCGCGCTCTGCGTGTTGGTACTACCTGGAAGCTGGCCAACGGCATCGGTACCGGTAGCTACTCCGCTATCCTGCCCGACCTGACCCGCGGTCCCCAGACCTACAACCCCGCAGACTGGATGGGTGAGGAGAACGTGGATAAGTTCTTTGAGGTGCAGGTGGTAGACTACATCCGTCTGTATCAGACCACCAATGAAGGCAAGACCAATGTAGCATCGAACCAGTTGGTTATCGTTCCCAGCTACAACAATGTCAATCGCCCCAAGGCAAACTAATCGCATAACAAATGCCCCCGGCATAGCCGGGGGCATTTTCTTTATAGTTTTACGCAAATTCATAATAGTAAGGGCAGGTAACCCAACGGTTACCTGCCCTTATAAAATCTTATGTAGTGGAGATTATACAGCGCCCTGCGCCATCATAGCGTCGGCCACCTTCTGGAAACCGGCGATGTTGGCACCGGCTACCAGGTCACCCTCCATACCGTACTTCTTAGCGGCGTTGAAGGAGTTCCAGTAGATGTTCTTCATAATCTGCTTGAGCTTGGCATCCACTTCTTCTTCGGTCCAGTTGTACCGCATAGAGTTCTGGCTCATCTCCAGACCGGAAACGGACACACCGCCGGCGTTGACCGCCTTGGAGGGGGCGATGATGACGCCATTCTCCTTGAGGTACTCCATTGCCTCATTGGTGGTGGGCATATTGGACACTTCCACGTAGTACTTGGTGCCATTCTTGACGATCTGTTCGGCTTCGGTCATACCCACCTCGTTCTGGGTGGCGCAAGGCATCAGGATGTCTGCCTTGATGCCCCAAGGCTTCTGACCCTCGTAGTAGGGAACCCCAAACTTGTCGGCGTAATCCTTGACCTTATCCCGGCCGGAGGCACGCATTTGCAGCATAAAGTCAATTTTTTCTTCGGTGTTAATGCCGTTCTCGTCGTACACGTAGCCGTCGGGACCAGAGATGGCAACCACCTTGGCACCCAGTTCGGTGGCCTTCTTGACAGTACCCCAGGCCACGTTGCCGAAGCCGGATACCACGATGGTCTTGCCCTTGAGGGTGTCACCGAAGGAGGTGAGCATCTCGTTGGCGTAGTACACGGCGCCAAAGCCGGTGGCTTCGGGGCGAATAAGAGAGCCGCCGTAGGCCAGGCCTTTACCGGTCAGCACACCTTCGTAGCGGGTGACCAGACGCTTGTACTGGCCAAACAGGTAACCGATCTCACGGGCACCCACACCCAGGTCACCGGCAGGTACGTCGGTATCCGCACCGATGTGACGGTACAGCTCGGTCATAAAGCTCTGGCAGAAGTGCATGATCTCGTTGTCCGACTTGCCGCGAGGGTCAAAGTCGGAACCACCCTTACCGCCGCCCATAGGCAGGCTGGTCAGGGAGTTCTTAAAGGTCTGCTCAAAGCCCAGGAACTTGATGATGCTCAGGTTCACAGAGGGGTGAAAACGCAGACCACCTTTGTAAGGGCCGATGGCGCTGTTAAACTGCACACGGTAGCCACGGTTGACCTGAATCTTACCGTTGTCGTCTACCCACGGCACCCGGAAGATAACCACGCGCTCCGGCTCCACCAGACGCTCCAGCAAGCTGGCTTCTTCGTACTGAGGGTTGGCCTCAATGACGGGGCGCAGGGAGTTGAGCACCTCCGTAGCCGTTTGCAGGAATTCTTTTTGCTCGCTGTAACGCTCGTTAAGGTCGTTCAGCACACGATCCACATAAGTCATTAATAACATCTCCTTATACTGTTTCGGCCGTATGACCGATAGTAATGAAATCATTATAACAGTATATGATTGCATTTGCAAGAAAATTTTTACTAAATTTCATATTTTTTGAAAAACTTATTCTTTTTACAGAGAAAAAGGAAAAAAACTGACAGCAAAAATGAGCAATGTTGCAACTTGTGCTGTTGCATTTGCCAAAAAAATGTGATATATTTATAGAAAGGAGGTGTTGACGATGGTGATTATGGCTGTGGACCTGGGGCTCAAGCGCACCGGCCTGGCGGTGTGTGACCCCAAGGAGTTGCTGGCCAGTCCTGTGGGTACGTTGGAGGAGTGGGATCTGTCCCGGTTGGCACAGCGCATAGCCGATGAATCCAAGACCCGTCAGGTGCAGATGTTGGTGGTGGGTCATCCCCGTAATATGGACGGCAGTCGGGGGGAGAGTGCCCAACGGGCGGAAGCCTTTGCCCACACCTTAGAGGAGTTGACCGGTTTACCGGTGCAATTGTGGGATGAACGGATGACCACCGTCAGCGCTATCGGCTACCTCAACCAGACGGATGTGCGTGGTAAAAAGCGTAAGCGGGTGGTGGATACCGTGGCGGCTACCATCATTTTGCAGGATTTTCTGGATAGCCGCCGGTTGCATAGCGACACGGAATAAAAGCCCTTGGGGCTTTTATTTTTTTACGCCAAAACAGTTGCAAATGTAACGGGATTGGTATACAATATTATCTGTATAAGTATATAACGGAGGCAATAGCGTGGCGGAAATCTATCTGGATAACAGCGCTACCACCCGGGTGTGCCGGGAGGCGGCGGATAAAGCATACGATATGATGGTCAATGGGTACGGCAATCCCAGTTCGCTGCACACATTGGGCTTTCGCGCAGAGCAGGAACTGACCGCCGCCCGGCAGGCGGTGGCCAAGCTGTTGGGCGCTCAGCCGGAGGAACTGTATTTCACGTCCGGCGGCACCGAAGCCAATAATCTGGCGGTGTTGGGCAGCGTAGAAGCCCATGCCCGGGCCGGCCGGCATATCGTCACCACGGCGGTGGAACATTCCTCAGTGGCGGCGGCCTGCGATTATCTGGGACAGCAGGGATACGAGGTGACGCGCCTGGTTCCCGATGCAGACGGTACGCTGACGGCTTCACGTATTGTGGAGGCTTGTCGCCCGGATACGGTGTTGGTGGCAGTGATGCTAGTTAACAACGAAACCGGTGCCCGGTTCCCTTTGGAGAAGGCCGTGGACGGCATTCGCCGGGCATCCCCTCGTGCCCACATCCATTGTGACGCCGTACAGGCGGTGGGAAAACTACCGGTGTACGCCAACCGCTGGGGTCTGGATTCCCTGTCGGCTAGCGCCCATAAGTTGCACGGCCCCAAGGGCTGTGGCGTGTTGTACCTGCGGCGTGGTGCCCGGGTGGCGACCCGAAATATGGGCGGCAAGCAGGAGAAGGGTATCCGTTGCGGTACCGAAGCGACACCGCTGATTGCCGCTTTTGGTGCGGCGGTCAAGGCGCTGCCTTGCTTTGCTGAGCAGTCGGCCCATTATACCGCCTTGCGTGACCAACTGATAGCCGGACTATCGACCATTGACGGGGTGCGGTTACACCTGCCCGATGGTGGGGTGCCCCACATCGTCCATTTTTCCGTTCCGGGTCTGCGTAGTGAAACCATGCTGCATTTCCTGGCGCAACGAGAGATATACGTATCCAGCGGTTCCGCATGCGCCAAGGGAGCTAAGAGTCCGGTGCTGACCGCTATGGGATTGCCGGCAGAGGAGATTGACAGTGCTTTGCGTGTCAGTATGGATATGAGCAATACCGCAGAGGATATCTGCCGGTTTCTGGATGCGTTGCGTGAAGCGACGCAAGTATTGGCAAGGAGATAACGTATGATGACCGAAAGACCCGAGGATATTGTCTCTTCCGAGATGAGGGAACAGATAAAGCAACTGTTGGATTCGCTGTCGACCGGTGAATCGGGCCGCCCTACCGACCATCCGTCCCCGGACGGTACGGATGATCTGATTACCTATCGGGAGCCGGAGCGTGCCCCCCAACGGGGTGAAAATGCCGTACCGGATTACCAACCGTTGGAGATGGTGGTGTCCGCAACACAGCATGCTCACAACACTCACGATGAGGAAGACCCCAATGACCTGCCCCTGGACGCACCGGTGCCGGAGCCTCGTATGCGGCGCTCCGTGTGGCACGTGTACGGTGCCGCATTTGCCGGCAATGGTTTTCACCGGGATGATTCTGCCCGGGAATGGTTACGTAAAGGCGCTTTTTGGCTGTCTGTTCTCACCTTATTGATGTGTCTGGCGTATACGGTGTATGCTCTGTGGCTGTTGCCGGCCTTGACCGTGTCCCGGTACGAGCAGGTGCGGAACTTATACACGCAGCCTTATTCCGGTACGCTTGCGTCCCATCCTGACGGGATGCGCCGTGCCTTCTATGGCCTGTATGACAAGAACGCCGACGTGCGCGGATATCTGCAATATCACGCCGTCGGCAATGAGGATTTTCTCGACATAGAATACCCGGTTATGCGTGGCAATACCTCCTACCTTGACCACGACTTTTTTGGCTATGCCAACGAAAACGGCACCCCCTTCTTAGACGAGCGTTGCGTGGTGGATACGGCAGACGCCACCAACCGCGTACTTATTGTCTATGGCAACAACACGATTGGCGACGGTATGTTTTCCGGCCTTAATGAGCTGGTGGGGAGTGTCTATGGCGTACGTGCCGCCCCCACCGTCACCTTCAGCACCTTGTTTGAAGAGCATACCTATCAGGTGTTTGCGGTAGTGCTGACCGATGAGGACAGTGATGCCGGATACGGATTTGACGGCCGCCGCACCACATTCGCGGATGACACCGATTTTCTTACTTATGTAGAAGAGATCCGCCGCCGGTCAATGTTTACCTACCCGGTATCGGTGAGTGCCGAGGACCAGTTGCTGGTGCTATCCACTATAGCATCTCCCAGCGTATCCAAGATGGATAACGCCCGGTTGCTGGTGTATGCCCGTAAGATGGGGGAGGGGGATATGGTATCCACCGTAAACATTCACCGAAACGACCAGGTGGTGATGCCCCTGCGGTGGTACTATAACCAGGATTTGGAGATCCACGGCTATTACGAAAATCTGGGGCTCACGCTGGCGGAGGATATGGAAAGTACGCCTACAACTACCACTACCGCCGATGCGACGGCTACGACTACAACCACGACGACAACCGAGTCCACTCAAGAAACCACTACGATTGCAGAGGGATAAGCCAATGAATAACTATACTCCCCAAGAGATCATCCTGATCAAAAACGGCGAATTGGCCCTTAAGGGACTGAATCGCCGCACCTTTGAAGAAGCCTTAATGAAGAACCTGCGTTACCGTTTGCGTCGGGCCGGGGATTTTTTGGTGCGATGCGCCCAATCCACCATCTACATTGAACCTAAGAACGACAACGCCGACTTAGACGAGGCGTGTGAGTGCGTGTCCCGGGTGTTTGGTATTTCGGCATTTTCCCGAGCCAGAGTGACCCCTAAGGATATGGACGCCATTTTGCGAGAAACCGTAGCGTATTTGGGAGAGCGTCTGGAGTGCGCCGCCACCTTTAAGGTGGAATCCAAGCGTTCCGACAAGCAGTTTCCATTGACCTCGCCGGAGATCAGCCGAGAGGTGGGTGCTTACGTGCTGGAACACTATCCCCATTTACGGGTGG
Source organism: Acutalibacteraceae bacterium (assembly GCA_045647285.1). Taxonomy (GTDB): domain Bacteria; phylum Bacillota; class Clostridia; order Oscillospirales; family Acutalibacteraceae; genus UBA5905. The sequence goes on along the minus strand of JAZRMD010000015.1, from coordinate 3,825 downwards.
ACGTGCACAACCCGGATTTGCAAATCATCGTGGAGATTCGGGACTTCGGCGCCTATATTCACGCCCAGCAGGTACCGGGTGCCGGCGGTATGCCGGTGGGGACCGGCGGCAAGGCGGCCATTTTGATTTCCGGCGGCATTGATTCCCCCGTAGCGGCGTATATGATGGCTAAGCGCGGCATTGAGCTGACGGCCATCCACTTTGCTTCACCGCCTTATACCAGCGAACGGGCGGAGGAGAAGGTGGTGTCCCTGCTGGAACGGGTGGGACGCTACGCCGGGCATATGACCATGCACATCGTTCCCTTTACCCATATTCAAGAGGAAATTCGCCGGGCTTGTCCGGAGGACTATTTTACCCTCATTATGCGTCGCTTTATGATGCGTCTTGCCCAACGGGTAGCCCGACAGGAAAACTGCGGCGCTCTGATTACCGGTGAGAGCGTCGGACAGGTAGCCAGTCAGACCATCCCGGCCTTGGCGGTGACCGATGCGTTGGCCACCATGCCGGTGTTCCGCCCCCTTATCGGTATGGACAAGGAGGAGATCGTCCGCATCTCCCGGCAGATTGACACCTTTGCTATTTCCATTCAGCCCTATGAGGATTGCTGTACGGTGTTTACCCCCCGGCATCCCTGCACCAAGCCCCGGCTCAACAAGGTGGAAGAGGCCGAAGCGGTGCTGAATGTTGACGCCTTGGTGGAAGAGGCCATGACGGGCATCCGTACCCGTCGCATTTAAGGTGTAAAGCGGAATCACTTTACAATAATTAACGAGAAAGGAGTCTGCCGTTATGGAGCGTACCAGCCGCGTGTTGCGCTTTTTCGGTCTGTCCCGGGAAGCGATTAATGAGCGATTGCAGGATATTTTGCAACGAACCGCTATAACGGCAGAGTTGACGGCGCAGGATGAAGAAATTGTTCTGCGTTTGTCCGGCACCGATACGGCGCAACTGGATAGGGTTACCGAGCAGGTGGCAGATAGAATGAACGTGTATCTGTACAGCCGGCAGGACCAGACCTTAGCTGCCCGGGTGGTGGAATTGCTGACCCAAAAGGGGCTGACCTTGGCGTTGGCGGAATCTTGTACCGGTGGTATGGTGGCGGCGTCGCTGACGGCGGTGCCCGGCTGTTCCCAGGTGTTTGGGACGGGCGTGGTGTCTTATAGTTGCGACTGCAAGGAGAAGCTTCTGCACGTACGCCGGGATACCTTGCACCGTTACGGGGCAGTCAGCGACAAGACGGTCACCGAGATGGCCCAGGGCGTCCGCCGCGTCGGGAACGCCCGATTGGGGTTAAGCATTACCGGGGAAGCCGGCCCCCATCCGGCGGAGGATCACCCGGTGGGCACCGTGTATATTGCTTTGAGCGATGGTCGTCGCACGTGGGTACAGCGTTGGCAGTTGGACGACGGTGTGCGTGGCCGAAACGGTATCCGTCAGGCCGCCGCATCCCGGGCGTTGGACCTGGTACGCCGGTATCTGGAAGCCTATCCGGCGGTCATGGCCGGCGGTATTCTCACCGACGAGTTGGAGGCGTCTGCTCCTGCTCATCGGATGCGTTTGCCGGACTTGATTCCCCATCGGGGGGAAGGTTTGCGCCGCAATCTCATTAAGATTATCAGCTGGATAGCCATAGTGGCTATTTTAATTGGTATAGGGTGGATGGTGTATGGGTTTGCTCAGGCGCCGGACACCAATCGCCGCTTACAGGATAGTTTGCGCGGTATGTACTGGAGTGAGGGTGTCCCAACCCCAAAAGATGACAATAACGACGCTCACAAGTATCCCCAAGGGATGCTTCTGCGTTTTCGTGGTCTGTACGATATCAATAACGACGTGGGTGGATGGGTGCGTATACCCGATACGGTGGTGGATTACCCGGTGGTGACCTACCGTAACGGCTATTATATGAACCACAGTTTTATGGGAGAGTACTCGTATTACGGACAGCCGTATCTTTCCCGTAATCAGTTAGAGGATAGCGCATCGCCGCACACCTATGTCATATACGGCAACAATACCGGCGATGATCAGATGTTTTCCTCTCTGCTCTCGTATCGGCGTATTGCTTTTTTGCGTGAACATCCGGTAATAGAGATGAGCACCTTGTACCGGGCATCCAAGTGGCAGATATTTGCTGTATTAGTGGTGGATGTGGAAGACGATACATTGGATATCTCCCACATTACCGGTCATCCGGACAGCCTGAGTCAGGTGCGGTCCCGCTCTCTCTTTGACAGCGACGTGCCGGTGGAAGCACAGGATAATCTGCTGTTATTGGTGACGGATGCATCGGCAGAATACGGACATAGTGGCGCCCGGTTGGTGATTGCCGCCGTGGAACTGGAACAGACGCAAGACGGTGTTGCCCCGTCGTATGCGGTCAACTGGAACGTGCGTATGCCTTCCGGTTGGACCAGTGCCACCGCCCGTCCGAAGACCACCACCACGACCACGACCCGGACGACCCAGACCACCACCGTGACGGCTTCGACGGTGACCACCGATACCACCACCACGACTACCACGACGGAAACCACTACGGATACCACCACTGAGCAATCGACGGCAACCACGACGGGTAGCACTACCGATGTTGCCGAAGATACCGTTACCACCGTCCCCGTAGCCGATGAGGACAGCGAGGACGAGGGCGAAACCAACACACAGGAAACGGAGAAGAACGAGGATGCTGATATTAGGGATTGACCCCGGCTACGCCATCGTGGGTTGGGGGGTTATCCGCTACGAGCGAGGACGGTTTCTGCCGGTGGATTTCGGCGCCATTACGACCCCGGCCGGAATGCCTTTCGGTCAGCGGTTAGCGCTGATCTATAACGACCTCAACGCCATATTGGAGAGGTATCATCCCGATGCCGCCGCCGTGGAAAAACTGTACTTTCAGAGCAATAAGACTACCGCTATCGACGTGGCGCAGGCACGTGGTGTTACCTTGCTGGCATTAGAGCACAACGGCGTGCCGGTGTACGCCTATACACCGATGCAGGTCAAGAGCGCCGTTACCGGGTACGGTCAGGCGCAAAAGCCGCAGGTGATGGAGATGGTCAAACGCCTCCTGCGTTTGACGGCGGTCCCCAAGCCGGACGATACGGCGGATGCCTTGGCGGTTGCTATTTGCCACGCCCAATACGGCGGCCTACAACAGAAATTACAACACAGAACGGAGAGATAAAGATGCTGTACAGCGTTAAGGGAGAATTGATTCATATGGACCCACGTACGGCCGTTATATGTTGCGGGGGCGTGGGCTTTCGTTGCCAGATTACCATGAACACCGCCCGTCAACTGCCGTCTATCGGTAGCGAGGCGATGCTGTACACCATGATGAACGTGCGTGAGGATGCGATAGAGCTGTTTGGCTTTGCGGATAAGAACGAGTTGACCTGTTTTAAGCAGTTGACCTCCATATCCGGCGTAGGCCCTAAGGTGGGCCTGTCCATCCTGTCCGAACTGTCGCCGGAACGGGTTGCTTTGGCGGTAGCTTCCGGGGACTATAAGATGCTTACTAAGGCCGCCGGCGTGGGCCCAAAACTGGCACAGCGTATTGCTCTGGAACTCAAAGATAAGGTGGGCGCCATGCCCACCTCCGGCGACGTGACCTTACCGGCTGGCGTTGCCGTTTCAGCCAGCAGCAATGCGTCGCAGGCGGTGGACGCCTTGACGGTGCTGGGATTCACCGCCGGGGAAGCCTCTGCGGTGGTGGGCAAGTTGGACAGCGCCCTGCCGGTGGAAACACTGGTGCGGGAGGCCCTCAAGCAACTGGCTCGCCGTGGATAGGAGTAAAAGAATGTACGATTGTATCAT
>JAZRMD010000014.1:0-2303 GCA_045647285.1 Acutalibacteraceae bacterium | reverse complement strand
AGCGCCGCCGGTATGGGCTTCGCCCCGACCCAGCCGCATATACCGACCTATGTTCAGCGCCTTGGAATAGGAGCACAGCGCCTTTTCGCACACCACCGCCGCCCGTAACTTGGTCAGTTCTCCTTCCGGGCCCCGATCCTTCTCATACAGATACCGGGCGGTGATGAATCCTAACACCGAATCGCCCAGAAACTCCAGACGCTCGTAGCTTTCCCGTTTACCCTTTCCCTCATTGGCGTAAGAGGAATGGGTCAGCGCTTTTTCTAACAGGCAGACGTTGTGAAACCGGTAGCCAATGGCTTCCATCAAGGGGGTCAAATCTTCCGTCACGTCGCTGTATCTCCCCTTTCGTTCAGAATATCTTCTATCAGTCCGACCACGTCCTCCACCGTTTCAAACCCTCGGGCGGTGGCGGCGTCAATGTCCAGACCGTATATCTCCCCCAGCACCATCGCCATATCCAGGCGCTCGTGGGGGTGGATATTGAGTTCGTCCAAAGTAGCGCCCATCTCCACACTTTCCGGGTCACAGCCGTACTTATCGCAAAACAGACGGGTCAACACGTCCAGAACTCTCATTCGCTTTCTCCTTGTTTACCGGCACCGGCAGCAATCTCCTCTATAGCGCCGCTGGCCGCAAAATCGGCGGCTACCCGGATAGCACTGGCAAATCCTTTGGCCATAGAATTGCCGTGGGCCTTGATGACCGGCTTGCTGACACCCAAGAGCACGGCACCGCCGTATTCGGAGGTGGACAGCTTTTTCTTCAGCACACGCAGGCCGGGTAATACCAGGACGGCGCCCAACTTGGTCAGCCAGGTGGACTTAAACGCCGCCTTAAGATTTTTGAGCAACATATCGATGGTGCCTTCCATGGTCTTGAGCAACACGTTACCGGCAAAGCCGTCGGCCACCACCACGTCGGCCACACCGGCCGGCACATCCCGGGCCTCTATGTTGCCGATAAAGTTGAGGTCACTCTCCTTAAGCAGAGGGAAGGTGGCCAACTGCAATTCGCCACCCTTGGTGTCTTCGGTGCCCACGTTGAGCAGACCCACACGGGGGCCGCCTTCACGGGGATACATATGGGACATATACACGCTGCCCATCCGGGCAAACTGCACCAGCATCTCCGGACGGCAATCCGCATTGGCACCACAGCCAATGAGCATCACAGGAGCGCCGTCCGAAGGCAATACCGGAGCCAACGCCGGACGGGAAATGCCCTTGATACGCTTAACGATGAAGGTGGCACCCATCAGCAGAGCACCGGTGCTACCGGCGCTGACCACCGCATCGCCACGCCCCTCGCTGAGCAGTCGCAACGCCACCGCCATAGAACTGTCCTTATGCTCACGCAAAATGCTCTTGGGATGGTCCTCCATCCCGATAACGTCCTGCGTATCCACAATCTCCATACCGTCCAGAGAAATGCCGTTTTCCTGCGCTACCCGGCGGATAATCTCCTCACTGCCGGTCAGCACGATACGGTGTCCGTAGGCGGCTACCGCATCGGCGGCGCCCCGCAGAATCTCCAACGGCGCGTTATCGCCGCCAAAAGCATCTACAATAATGGTCATGATCCTCTACCGTCCTCTCTTATGGTCTGTTCCAGACTGGTCAGCGCTCGCTGGGCTAAAGCTGCGTAACGCTGTTTTTTATCCCGTATGGGCGGGTCTATGGTAGGCAGAATGCCAAAATTAGCGCCCATAGGCTGATAATGGTCGTTGGGCTGACTGACGTGTTGGGCCAGAGCGCCCATCATGGTATCGCCGGGAAGGACCAACATAGCCTGTCCCCGTACCTGCCGCACTGCGTTGATACCGGCCAAAATACCGGATGCCGCCGACTCCATATACCCTTCTACGCCGGTCATCTGTCCGGCAAAGAACAGGGTGGGACGGCTCTTAAACCGGAACGCCGCATCCAATAAGTCCGGAGCGTTCAAAAAAGTGTTACGATGCATCACGCCGTAGCGCATAAACTCCGCATTACGCAAAGCCGGAATCATTCCGAACACACGCCGTTGCTCCGCAAACTTAAGGTTGGTCTGAAACCCTACCAGATTGTACAGCGTGCCGGATGTGTTCTCGGTACGCAGTTGCACCACCGCCCAAGGGCGGTGCCCCGTACGGGGGTCTCGCAGACCCACCGGCTTCATAGGGCCAAAGCGCATAGCGTCGTTACCCCGGGTGGCCAACACCTCAATGGGCATACAACCCTCGTATACGGTGAGTTTGTCAAATTCGTGAAGAGGGGCGCTCTCGGCGGTGATCAGTGCCTGATGAAAGGCCTCGTATTCCT
>JAZRMD010000013.1:0-4271 GCA_045647285.1 Acutalibacteraceae bacterium | reverse complement strand
GAACGACCCCCTTTTGCACAAGATATTCTTGTGCAAAAGGGGGTATTCTTTATGGCGTTGATAGAGATGCGGCATATCTGCAAGTATTACGATACCGGCGATACGGTGGTCAAGGCGCTGGACGACGTGTGTCTGACGGTGGAGCCGGGCGAGATGGTGGCCATTTTGGGTCGGTCCGGATCGGGTAAATCCACCATGATGAACATTGTGGGGTGTCTGGACACCCCCACGTCGGGGGAATATCTGTTGGCAGGACAATCGGTGTCGTCTATGAGTGAACGGGCCTTGGCCGAGGTGCGCAGCCGGACGGTGGGATTTATTTTCCAGGGATTTCATCTGTTACCCCAATTGACGGCGTTGGAAAATGTGGAACTGCCCCTGACCTACCGGGGGATACCGGAACGTAAGCGGCGCAAGGTGGCGCAGGAGTGTCTGGAGCAGGTGGGGTTGGCGCAACGTATGGGCCATCTGCCCCGGGAACTGTCCGGCGGTCAACAGCAACGGGTGGCGGTGGCTCGTGCTATGGCCGGTAATCCGCCCCTTCTGTTGGCGGATGAGCCCACCGGCAACCTGGATACCGCCGCCGGTCGGGAGGTCATGGCGCTGTTGCACCGTCTGCACGGGGAGGGGCATACGGTGCTCATCATCACCCACGACCCGGCTATTGGGGAAAGTTGTCCCCGACAACTCACCATGGAGGACGGAAAATTAAAATAAATGCAAAAAAGGTCTACCTTTTTTTGGCGGTATGTGTTATGATACAGGCAAAAGGATGGTGACCGATATGACCTTTGCTTACAAGCGTGAGGAGGGGCAGAACCCCTACTGCGGATTTACCAGTTTTCAGCATTTTCGGGGAGAGAAACTGTACTCCGATATCGTGGTGCGCCCGGAAAATCGGCTGACCGAAACGGAGAACGTGGAGTGCTATCCCATTCCGGACGACGTACCCCAGAACGGTCGGGAGGAGGGGTATTACCCCGATACCTCCATTGCGTACATTCGCATTCTTTGGAAGGAGTTTGAGCCTCGACAGGGCGAGTATAACTACGCCTTTATCCGGCAGATACTGGAGGATGCCCGGGCACACGACCAGGTGGTATGTTTTCGGATGATGGCGCACAGCACCCGGGCCCAGGACGACGTACCGGACTGGCTTAAGAGCCTCATACCCTGTCCGGAGCGTCCCCCGTTGATGCGCATAAAGGACAGTCCCACCGACCCGTCGTTCCTGCAGTTGTTTGGCCGGGCGGTACAGGAGTTGGGTGATGCCTTTGATAGCGACCCCACCTTTGCGTATATGGATATGTCCCTGCCCGGCGCCTGGGGTGAGGGGCATAAACTGGAGTTGTTCCCCGACGAGGATATAGAGGCGCTGATGGATATTTATGTGGAGCATTTTCAGCATACCCAGCTTATTGCCCAGCTGGCCCGTCCGGAGATGCTGCGCTACGCCAGCCGTTTGCATCCGGCCGGATGGCGTGGTGACGGTCTGGGCGACCCGTTCCACATCAACGACCGGTATCCGCCTTTGATCGAGGAACTCAGCGACGTGTGGAAGGTGGCTCCCGTATCCTTTGAGGCCTACTGGTGGCTGGGCGAGTGGAAGCGCAAGGGATGGGATATTGACCACATTATTGAGAAGACGCTGGAGTGGCACATCTCCGCCTTTAACGGCAAGTCCATCCCTGTACCCTTTGAATGGAAAGACAAGGTGGACGCCTGGGTGGCCAAGATGGGCTACCACTTTATGCTGGAGCAGGTGGAGCAGTCCGGTAACGTGCTGACCCTGACGGTCAACAACGTGGGTGTGGCCCCCCTGTATCACCGGCTTCCTCTGCGTCTGCGCTTGACCGGGGATGCTGGCACCTATACGGTGGATACCCCGGTAGACGTGACCGCCTGGATGCCGGGCCGCACGGTGGAGCAGGTGTCCGTCAGCGGTGTACCGACCGGGGATTACACCTTAGAGGTGGGTATCGGTGCGGATACCGACCCCTTGGTGTATTGGTGTATGGACGCCCCTCGTGACGGCCGCTTTTACACCGTGGGTAAGATAACGATATAAGCAAGAGAGACGTTGTCCGTGGGACAACGGCTCTCTTTTTTATACTCCGGCCAATATGTGCAGGGTGCGTATGCGGTTGTCCCCAATGCTGTCGTTGACGGCATAGGCTAATCGCTCCATGGTGGTGTCCGGCTCCGGGGTCATACCCCGGTCGCACACCGCCTGTCCGATGGTCACACACATCTGCTCTATGACCTGTTGCTTATAGGCGGCTTGTGCCGACTGATTGTCGGTGGAAATCAGGTGTTCCAATGCATCCGCCTGCTCGTTCCAATCGGGCAACTCCCGTAGCGCCCGAAATTTCCACTTATAGTAGGGCGTATAGACCCTTTCCAGTAGGAACAGGACCTGCATAGCGCTGTTGACCCATTCCATCACCGCCAGTTGGGCGGCACCGGTATCCCCCCGGCTTACACAACGGGGGTAGTTGTATTGCCCGGCCTGTCCCATCAGGAGCAGATGACCGGCCAACTTCTTGCGCCGTACGTCCTCAGGATAGTACCGGAGCCGTTCCCGGATACGGGTGACCTCTCCGTAAGGGTCGGCAAACAGAGCACCGTTGGTGGCCTCTCGTAGGCTGTATTCCGGCAGAGTAAACCATTGCTCAAGGGTCAATTGTCCGTCCCGGCTACCGGTTTTGGATTCAAAAAAATCTCCTGTGCGGATAACCCCGTGCCGGTTGCCCCCTACGGGGCTTATGGGGCTACGCTGCCATCCCATAAACTCCCGGGGTAGCTTGGCGTAGGCCCGTTCCAGCAAAAAAGCGGTGCGGCGGTCCACCACGTCCTCATCGGGCAGAAAGATACAAAACCCCGGCTCAAAGTCGTGGTCTTGGGATTGCTCGTCATCGTACCCGTCACATTCCGAGCCGCTTCCGGCCAACCCCACCGCCAACAAGGGGAGTGCGTCGGCAAACTGTACCCGGAGCATGGGTGCCCCTACTTCTTCATAAAACCGTCGTGACAACTCAAGTCCCTTCATATATCTTCTGACACCGTTCTTTCAGCGTATTTTCGTACACAAAGTAGCCGTAGTACCCAAACACCGGCGCACACTTTTCGCACACAAAGGCGTAACCCCCATCGGTGCGGTGTTGTCCCCGGTCCAGTAGGTCGGTAGCTTGTTGCAGATAGTGGGCGATAAGGCTGTCCGCTTCTTCCAGACCGTACTGTGCCTCGGCGGCGGAGGCCATATTGAGATAGGTAATGGCCTGTTCCGCTTCCCCGTCCGGTGCCTGTTCCATCACCGCCAGGGCCAGCCGGTACAGCTCCTGGGCGGCGGCGTATTGCGCCGTATCTACCAGGGCCAGCGCCATATTGTTGTATAGCCCCCCCAGACGCTCATCCGCCGGGTCCAGGTCCCGTTCGTAGATGGTCCGTGCCCTGTCAAACAGGCTCAGCGCTTCCCCGGCCCGGCCAAAAGCCTTACGCACGGTGGCGGCGTTTACGTAGGTGGTGGCGGCCCCCACCGTATCTCCGATGCCCATCTGCTCTATCAAGGCAAGAGCGCTGTCTGCATAGGTAAGGGCGGCTTGTTCCTCCCCCAACTTGCGGCATAGCCCCATCAGTTCGTTGGTTATCAGCAAGGCGCCGCGGCGGTCCTCGGTCTGTTGCGCCTCGTCCAACCAGTAGAGAAGTAGTTTTCGGGCGGCGGCGTAGTCGTTTTTGCCCAATAGTCCGTCTAACTTATCCAGTATCCGATCGGTAGGGATGGATGATGGCATAGCGGCACCTCCATTTCTGTGTGTATTATACACGATGTATGAAAAAATGACAAGGGTAAAACAAGGCATCGCCACCGGCGATGCCTTGTTTGCATTATTCTCCAAAACGTCCGGCCGCTTCCTTGAGCATCTGGCGGATAGGTAACTGGTAGGGACACCGGGTCTCGCACACCCCACAGCCGATACAGGTGGATGCTTTTTTGTCCATGGTGCCGTACCGGGCCCGGGCCCAGTCTTCCAATCCGTACCGGGATAGATATCCTTCCATCAGAAACACGCCGGAGATGTTGATGCCCACCGTACAGGGGGCGCAGTAGTTGCACCGCCGGCAGAAATGGGTGCCTAAGGTCTGCCGCAGGGTGTCTATAGCGGCCAGTTCCTCGGCGGTCAGCGGCCGGGTATCCCGGGCGGCGGCCAGATTCTGGGCGATCTCCTGGTCGGTGGCCATACCGGGGATGACCACGTCCACCGCCGGGTTTT
>JAZRMD010000012.1:0-10005 GCA_045647285.1 Acutalibacteraceae bacterium | reverse complement strand
AACGCTCGCACGGATATCCACGGTATCCTGTGTCAACTGCCTCTGCCCCGGCATCTGGGCGATAAAACGGTAATTGCGTCCATCTCCCCCGACAAGGACGAGGATGCCTTCCACGCCACCAACGTGGGGCATATTATGATTGGCGACCACCGGTTTCTGCCCTGCACCCCGGCTGGCGTAATGGAGCTTATCCACCGCACCGGCGTAACGGTAGAAGGGAAGGAATGTGTGGTTATCGGCCGCAGCAACATCGTGGGAAAACCCATGGCTATGCTACTGCTTCACGAAAACGGTACCGTCACCATCTGCCACTCCCGGACCAAGGGGCTGGCGGACATCTGCCGTCGGGCGGATATTCTGGTGGCGGCGGTGGGTAAGCCGAAATTTGTGACCGCCGATATGGTAAAACCCGGCGCCGTGGTGATCGACGTGGGTATGGACCGGGATGAAAACGGAAAGCTATGCGGCGACGTAGACTACGCCGCTGTAGAGCCTGTGGCCGGCGCCATCACTCCCGTACCCGGCGGCGTAGGACCCATGACCATTGCTATGTTGCTTAAGAACACCCTTACCGCCGCAAAGATCCAGAACGGATTATAAAGAAAGAAAGCACCGCCTCGGCGGTGCTTTCTTTCTTTTTGAGCTTTTATGCTTCAATCTTGGTTTCCCGGACGATGGTCTTATCGGTGAACACATCCGTTTCATCGGTGGAACGGGTGGAGAATTCCGACACCACAGCCCCTTCGGGACCGCCCTGGAACCAATGCAGAGTTTCGGGCATAATGGTATACTGCTCACCGGGGCGCAAAACCACCTGGTGAAACACCGTCACGTCGCTAGAAGGACGGGCAGCGCGAATGCCGTCGGCGGCCCCCTCGCCCTCTACGTACAGATACACCTCACCGTAACGGCAACGGAAGGTCTCCTCCTTACCGGCCATACCGGTGGTGGGGACGTGCTTATGTTCTGGGCAGGTCTGTCCGGGCAACAGCACCATCTCCTTGGCGCATACCCGGTCGGTGTTGATATACACCACCAACTGCAGTCCGATCTCGTTGACCCGCCCCAGACCGAAGTCCGCCACCTCAACGGCGGCCTTTTCCTGCTCGGTCAGTACAATGTGTGCCTTATCGAAGTAGGCTAACGCCTTGTCTACTTGTGCCATATATTCCTGCTTGGTCACACGAACAACCCCTTTACTTAATCGTTTCACTTGTTATTATAACGACTTTTTGGAAAATGTAAAGACCCTTTTTTTGCTCGGCTTGACAAGGGATCGAAAAATATGGTATATTCTTAAAGAATTATTAGAAAGGGGGCGCGGTGTATGGCGGATATCACCATCAAAGATATTGCCCGTCTGGCCAACGTATCGCCGGCAGCGGTATCCTACGTGATCAACGACCGCCCGGGTGTCAGTGACGAAACCCGGGAACACATACGCCGCATTATGGCGGAGCATGGCTACACCCCCAGCCTTACCTCACGCAGACTTAAGCTACACCGCAGTTTTAACATTCACGTGGTCATCGGGTCGGTACACGTGGCTTTTGACGACCTATTCTACAACTCCGCTATTGAACGGATGATGCAGGTATGCAACGAAAAAGGGTACAGTCTGGTGCTGTCGGATACCGCCCGGTTTGCCCACTCCTCCCTGCACCGGGCCATTCTGCAAAAGGATGTGGACGGGGTGGTGTTTCTGCAAGACGTGGTAGCACAAGCGGTGACTCATCTGCAGCAAGCCGGTATCCCCTACGTGGTGTTGGATGCCCACAAGATTGCCCCCGACCACAACAGCGTATACTGTGATTATAGCGAAGCGGCTATGGCCGCTACCGCCTATCTCGTAGAAAAAGGACATCGGCGCATCGGGTTTGTGGGGATTGACCGGATACCGGAGTTTTTTGAATCCGCCCGTACCGGTTATGCCGCCGCCCTACAGCAAAGCGGCATCTCCCCCGACAAAAGTTGGATACAGCGCTGTGAGGACGACCGCAACCCGTCCGACGCGCTGATAGAGAACATACGGACGTCGGGGGTAACGGCGGTGGTGTGTGCCACCGACCTATTGGCGGTCAATCTGATGCAACGGTTACAGCGAAAGGGAGTGTCCCTCCCCGAGCAACTATCCGTCTGCGGTATGGATGACGTACTGATTGCCCGATATTGCACCCCCACCCTCACCACGGTGGAGATCGATAAGCAGAAGATGGGCGAAGCCGCCATCCGGCTGTTGTTGGATATCCTGGACAAAAAACGCCCCACCACCGGAGAACGCGTGTGCGTACACAGCACCACCGTGATCCGACGTGAGTCGGTTATGCCCCACGACCAATAAAGGACACCGAAGAACGCTCTTTCGGTGTCCTTTTTCTATTTGCCGTATTGACAAAAGGGGCAAAATCGTTTATACTCAAATCGTACCGTAACTTAATCGGTTAAGGTGACTATTTCCGTGAAAGGATGATCCATTATGCCAATGTATTCGGACGCAACCAATGCCCAAAACATAATCCACATTTCCGACGCCGCGAAGAACGCTATTGTTTTCGGCCCGGACAAGACAGCCGCCCATCTGGCGGAGGAGATGGCTGCCGTGTACCAAAAGAAGGACGGCTTTGCTCGCCTGGCTATTGACGGTTGGTACGGCACCTGTATGAAGGAGTTGGCTCTGGCTATTGCCGACCTGCTCAAGGCCAAAGGCATCCCCACCGAGGTGTACCCTATTGTCGAGACCTATAAGAGCGCTGAGGAGATTGCCGCCTACAAGCAGACCTACATTACCGACGACCCCGGTTTTGGCTACGTCAACAAGGACGGTCTGCCGGCCGACCTGATGAACGCCGAGGCGATTGCCGCCATTGGCCTGGATAAGCCTATGGACGCAGTACGCATTGTGTACGGCTGCGGTGCCGCCTGCAATCCGTTGGTGGACCAGTATGAGAGCATCGTGTTTGCCGACATCACCCGTGCCCCCATGCTGTGGCAGATGTGGGACGGCGTGTTGGTGCCCTTTGGCTCCGAAGAGCCCAAGACCGATTATATGTGGAAAGAGTATTACTACTGCGACTTCTATATGCTCAACAACCACAAGAACGCCTTGCTCAGTCGCTTTGACTACTACCTGCAGGCCATCACCTGGGACAGCGTAAAGCTTATCCCGGCCGCCGCCTACGACGAGGTGTTGCGCACCCTGATGTGCTACCCCATCAAGCAGGTTAAGGAATTCCAGCCCGGCCCTTGGGGTGCCTACCGGTATCGTGACCTGTTTAACGTGCCCGGCCTGGGTTGCAATGCGTGGAACCGTCTGGCCAGTCCCGAACTGAGCGTACTGATTGACGTGGGTTGTGAGGAGTTCCTGGAAATGCCTCTGACCTCTCTGATGAAGTACAATGAAGAGCTAACCGGCAAGGAGCTGGCCGAGAAGTATCCCGACCTGTTCCCCATGGAGATCTGGCTGGACGACGGCTATTTCCCCGAGCCGCAACCGGCGGAACGTATTTCCATGCCCATTCATACCCACCCCGGCACCGACTACGTACGTTCGCACTTTAATGAGCCTCTGGGTCGGTACGAAACCTACTATATTGCCGAAGCGTACGTTGGCGCCAACACCTGGATGGGTTTCAAAGAGGACGTGGACCTGGAACTGTGGGAGCAGAAGTGCCGCATCTCCGAAAACAAGACCCCCATTGAGGACTGGAAGGACTTTATTGCCAATCACGTATCCAACGAAGGGGACCTGTACCTCATCCCCCCCGGAACGGTACACGGTCACGGCGGCAACCAGATGGTGCTGGAGATGGATACCTGCCCCTCTGTGGCTGGTACCGAGTATTCCTTCTTTGAGTACGACTTTGCCCGTAAGACCTGGAACGACAAGGAGCAGACCATGACCGGCAAACCTATGAGCATGCACCTGGACCACGGCTTTGATAACGAGAAGTGGCGTCGTGAAGGTTACGTCAAGGACAAGCTGCGTGCCACCCGTCACGTGACCGAGTGGAACAAGGAGTGGAGCCGCGACGAGTACAGCACCCTGCCCGAGATGCCCTTTATGGTGGAGCGTATGCATTTCACCAAACGAGCAGAGGGTACCAACGGCGGCAAGCCCCAGATCCTCACCCTGACGGTAGGCACCACCGTGGAGGTCATCTCCAAGAAGAATCCGGCCTACAAGACCACGCTGAACCGTTTCCAGAGCGCCATCATCCCTGCCAGTTTCGGCGAGTATGAGATCGTCAATCAGGAAAACGGTCAGAGCACCATCGTCGTCTTTAGCTGGAAATAAGCGTATACAATAACCCCCGGCACTAAGAGTGCCGGGGGTTACTCATTTTATTGTGCAACGATGTTGCGTATCCAGATGCCTTTTTTAACCAGAATAAAGCCGACGATGTCTTTGATGAAACTCAGTCCGTGGCCGAAGGCAAACAACACCAGAATGGATACCGAGGTAAACCGGCTCAGCAGAAACACGGTGGGGACCACCACGCACCAGGAAAATGCGCTATCAAACAGGAAGGTAATAAAGGACTTGCCGCCGGAACGTAAGGTGAAATATGCGGCGTTGGCAAAGGCGTCCAGAGGCATAGCCACGGCGGCTATTTGCATAAGTCGAGTCGCCAGTTGGCGAATAGCCGGAGTGGTATTGTAAAAGGACGGAATGAAATAGGCACATCCGAAATACAACGCCCCCACACCCACGCTGATGACCACAGCAAAAGCAATCAACTTGCGTGCGCTGTCCATAGCCTCTCCTTGCTGACCGGCGCCCAACTGCTGTCCCAGCACGATACCGATGGACACGCCTACCGCAATGAAGGAAACGGAAAACACATTCTGGAAGGTCTGGGCAATATTATTAGCGCCCACCACGTCCAGTCCGCGCAGAGAATAGCATTGGCTGAGCATAGCCAGACCAGCCGCCCAGCAGGTTTCATTAAGCATCAGCGGCAGACCCTTACGGATGATCTGCACAGTCAACGGCAGAGGGACACGCAGACGCCGGAACGCACCTTCAATAAAGCGGTGCTTGTGCCGTTGGGTGTAGGTGCGCACCGCCACAATGCCCAGCTCAACAAACCGGGAGATAACGGTAGCCAAAGCGGCGCCTTTGACCCCCAACGCCGGGAAACCCAACAAGCCGAAGATAAGCACACCATTAAGGCTGAGATTCACACACACAGCCACCGTACCGGCCATCATAGGCAAAAACGCATTGTCCGTTTCCCGTAAGGTGGAGGAATAGGCTTGGGTCAGTGCGTAGGGCAGTAAGCCGATAAGCATAATGTGCAAGTAATCCTTGGCGTGTCCCAAGGTGGCGGCAATATCCTGCGCCGTGCCCTCCCCTTGCAGATACACCCCGATAAGGGTATCGTCCAGGCACAGGAACAGACCGATGCCCAGTACCGAAAGTAGGGTGGCAGCAATCAACTTAAACCGGAAGGTATCCCGGATACCGTTGTGGTCGCCATTACCGTAAAACTGGGCGGTGAAGATACCGGCACCGGAAACGGCGCCGAAGATACACAGATTAAAGACGAATATCAGTTGGTTGGTCACCGCCACGCCACTCATTTCCAGCGTGCCCACCCGGCCCACCATCACGTTGTCCACCATATTAACCAGATTGGTGATACCGTTCTGAATCATAATGGGGAACATCAAGGTTAGCACCCGGCGGTAAAACTGCCGGTCACCGATAAAATTCTTAAACATACGTACTCCTCACAATAAACAGCGACACGCCCGTTGCCGAACGTGCCGCTATTGTACCGTTGATTAAAATGCGATGCGTTCTTCCAGATATGCCTTAAGGTCAGCAATCGCTACCCGTTCCTGCTGCATGGTGTCACGGTCACGCACGGTCACGCAACCGTCCTGTTCGCTGTCAAAGTCGTAGGTAATGCAGAAGGGAGTGCCAATCTCGTCCTCACGGCGATACCGCTTACCGATGGAACCGGCATCGTCGTAGTCGGTCATAAAGTACTTGGACAGTTCCTGATGGATCTGCTGAGCCTTGTAGCCCAACTTCTTAGAAAGGGGCAACACCGCCGCCTTAAAAGGCGCCAGAGCCGGATGCAGACGCAACACCACGCGAGTATCGTTCTTCTCGGCGTCCACCACTTCCTCGTCGTAGGCTTCCACCAGGAAGGCCAGGGTCACCCGGTCCGCACCCAGAGAAGGCTCTACCACATAGGGGATATAGTGCTCGTTCTTCTCCTGGTCGTAATAGGTCATATCCTTACCGGAGGTGGTCTGGTGCGCATTCAGGTCAAAGTTGGTACGGGAAGCCACGCCCCACAGTTCGCCCCAACCAAAGGGGAACACAAACTCAAAGTCGGTGGTGGCGTTGGAGTAGTGACTCAGCTCCTCCGGGTCGTGGTCACGCAGACGCAGGTTTTCCGGCTTCATACCCAGGTCCAGCAACCACTGGTGGCAGAAGTTCTTCCAGTACCCGAACCACTCCAGTTCGGTGCCAGGCTGACAGAAGAACTCCAGTTCCATCTGCTCAAACTCACGGGTGCGGAAGGTGAAATTGCCGGGAGTGATCTCGTTGCGGAAAGACTTACCCACCTGACACACGCCAAAAGGCAGTTTACGACGGGTGGAACGCTGCACATTCTGGAAGTTAACAAAGATACCCTGAGCCGTTTCGGGGCGCAGATACACGGTGTTCTTGGCGTCCTCGGTGACTCCTTGGAAGGTCTTGAACATCAGATTAAACTGACGGATATCCGTCCAGTTGTGTTTGCCACAGGTGGGACAGGGAATGTTGTGCTCTTCCACAAACTCCTTCATCTCCGCCTGAGAAAAAGCGTCTACCGGCTTGGGCAGAGTAACGCCGTTCTCGGCACACCAATCCTCAATCACCTTGTCCGCGCGAAAACGCTCTTTACACTCTTTACAATCCATCAGAGGGTCGGAAAAACCGCCCACGTGACCGGAGGCCACCCAAGTCTGCGGATTCATCAAAATGGCGGCATCCAGACCCACGTTGTAAGGATTCTCCTGCACGAATTTCTTCCACCACGCCTTTTTGACGTTGTTCTTAAGCTCCACGCCCAGAGGACCGTAATCCCATGTGTTGGCCAGGCCGCCGTAGATCTCCGACCCGGCAAAAACAAAGCCACGACCCTTACATAAAGTCACGATTTTTTCCATTGTTTTTTCGGTATTTTTCATAGTTGGTGCCTCCGTTTTGCAGTGTATTCCATAATCTATACTATTTTATTATGAATAGGCATAAATGTCAACCCACAGCACCAAAAGTTTGCCGTTTTTACCATATTCTGCATAAAACATGCGAATTTTTCGTGATTTTGTTGAAAATTGTTCCACATTTTTGATGGCTTTTCTACAATTTTTCGTTTATCCGCAAAATAGTGGTTGACAACACGCCGGAAATCGGTTACACTACTCGTATATACGATAAATGTATATTCGGACAATAGTGTTGTGCGGTCGTTTGGTGAGGTGATGGCGATGAGTGCAGAGCAAAGCTGGACCTCCCTCGTGCAGTTGGCTGCTGCCGGTGACGAGGATGCCTTTGCCGCCGTTATGCGCCGTATGACACCGTTGATCCGAGCCCAGGTACACCAGTTTTACCACAATGGTATAGACGAGGACGACCTAAGGCAAGAATGTTTGGTGGGTCTGTTATCGGCGGTGCGTCACTTTCGGCCCGAGGCTGGGACGTTATTCACCACCTACGCCACCACCTGCATACACAACCGACTGATATCCTTGGTGCGGCGCAACGGTCAGCGCATCCAACGGGAAGAGCCTTTGGAGGACGACTCCGCCGTGCCGGATACCGACGCTCGTAGTCCCGAGGCCCGTCTGTTGGAGCAGGAAGAGCTTACGCATTTACAACAGCAATTGACACAAAGGCTCACGTCTATAGAGTATCAGGTGCTGATGGCACGGTTAAGCGACTGCACCTACGAGCAGATTGCCGCCCAACTGGGTATCACCAAGAAGGCGGTTGACAACGCCGTACAACGGTTGCGACGTAAGCTCATATAACATAGGCAAAAGCGGCATATGGCCGTTTGCAATAATTGCTCCCGGGCACTTATTATTATTTCAAAGCGAGGTAACCATCCATGTACGAAGACAAGACTTTAGTATGCAAAGAGTGCGGCAACGAGTTCATCTTTACCGCCGGCGAGCAGGAGTTCTACGCTGAAAAGGGCTTCACCAACGAGCCCCAGCGCTGCAAGGCCTGCCGCGACAAGCGCAAGAGCGCTTCCAAGCCCGAGCGCGAGATGTTCGACGCCGTGTGCGCCGACTGCGGCAAGGCTTGCAAGGTGCCCTTCAAGCCCCGTGAGGACCGTCCTGTATATTGCAGCGAGTGCTTTGCTGCGATGAAGGAAGACTAATCGCTGTCAACAACAGCCGCTTACCGCCCGTCGGTAGGCGGCTTTTGTTGTACTCCCTTGACGAAAAACCGAAAATGCGGTACAATAATCCACAATGTATTAGATGACATACGTCACCTTAAGGAGGTTGCCCATGCTACTCAACACACTACTTTGGTTGGTCGCCGGTGCGGTCACCGGAGCAGTCTATCTGCTGACCCCTTCCCTGTCCCTTTGGTGGATAGTCCCTCTGCTGATTGCCGGTTATCTGGCGGTGGCCATACTGCATATACTAGGTGCGTTGGTGGCATCCTACACTGTACGCCACGCCGGGGACACCCCGTACCGCCGATTTTTCTATTGGATGATTGCCCAAAGTGCCGAGTGGGCAGCGCTGTTGTGCGGTATCCGTGTACGGCTCACCGGCGACCAACTTCTGCCTAAGGACACGCCCTTTCTGTTGGTGTCCAATCACCTGTCCAATCTGGACCCTATTATCACTATCGCCCTGTTTCGCCACCGGGAACTGGCCTTTGTGTCCAAGCCGGAAAATTTCAAGCTTCCCGTGGTGGCTCCCATCATTCGCAACCTATCCTTCCTGGCTATTGACCGAGAAAACCCCCGTAACGCCGTGACCACCATTAAGACCGCCGTACAACAAATCACCGAACGGCGGCTGAATATGGCCATCTACCCGGAAGGCACACGCAACAAGACCGGCGAGGGTATGCTCCCCTTCCACAACGGCAGTTTTAAGATTGCCACCGCCGCCAAGTGTCCCGTCGTGGTGTGCGCCCTGCGGTACGAGCCATCCTCTTTCCCTTTTAAGAAAACAGCGTATCTGCAGGTGGTGGACGTGATGGACGCCGCCTACGTAACGGAACATCGCACCGACGCCCTCAGCGAAAGGGCACAACAGAGTATATTAAACGCTCTCAATGGATAATAAAAATGCCGTCTGCTTCACAGACGGCATTTTTATTATGTCTTTTTTTGCCGGTATACGCAGTATTTCCCACGACAAAAGACGGAAAAACCGCACAAGATACTGACGGGCAAAGAATAACCCCGACGGCGGGTGCCGTCGGGGTCTTGCAAACGATGGGTAAGAACTTACAGCTCAGCGAAGTACTTGATGGTGCGGACCATCTGGCTGGTGTAGGAGTTCTCGTTGTCGTACCAAGCAACAACCTGCACCTGATAGGTGTCGTCGTCAATCTTGGCAACCATGGTCTGGGTGGCATCAAACACGGAGCCGTAACGCACGCCGATGATATCGGAGGAAACGATGGCATCCTCGTTGTAGCCGTAGGACTCAGTAGCAGCAGCCTTCATGGCGGCGTTGATGCCGGCCTCGGTGATGTCCTTGCCCTTAACAACGGCTACCAGGATGGTGGTAGAACCGGTGCAGGTAGGCACACGCTGGGCAGAGCCGATCAGCTTGCCGTTGAGTTCGGGGATAACCAGACCGATGGCCTTAGCAGCACCGGTGGTGTTGGGAACGATGTTCTGGGCACCGGCACGAGCGCGACGCAGGTCGCCCTTGCGATGGGGGCCGTCCAGGATCATCTGATCGCCGGTGTAGGCGTGTACGGTGGTCATGATACCACTCTGGATGGGAGCGAAATCGTTGAGG
>JAZRMD010000011.1:0-8628 GCA_045647285.1 Acutalibacteraceae bacterium | reverse complement strand
GGTGCTGAGACCTTCCTGTACTTCAACGTAGAAGGCTACGACTTTACTGCTCGTGTGGAGCCCACCTCCACCGCCCGTCCCGGCGACGAGGTTGAGATTGCTCTGGAGAACGTGAAGATCCACCTGTTTGACAAGGATACTGAGCGTACCATCTGCAACTAATTGCGTTATGGACCGCCGTTCTGTACGAACGGCGGTCTTTTTTTGCTTTTTTTGGGCAAAAAATCGGTATTTTTGTGCTTTTTGCCTTGCAAAATCCCCAAAGATTGTGTATAATGACTATATGTGGTATTGGCACTTGTATTCAAAATGCCCCCACACCTTAAAATAGCCGCCGCAGACCGTCTGCGGAGAGAGTATACCGTCAAGCGCCTTGTTTTTGTGCAAAACAGGGCCGTCTTTGCATAGAAGACGGATGGAAGTAAAGGAGAGAGGTTGCTATGTCTAACCGTTTATTTCAGGGGATCATTCACCAGACCCGGGAGGCCATTGACCGCACCATCGGTGTGATTGACGAGACCCAGACCATTGTGGCGTGCAGCGATCTGGGCCGCGTGGGCGAGGTGACTGAGGTGGTGACCCCGGACGATTTTCTGGAGCAGGATTGTATCGTCACGGAGGGATATACCTTTAAGGTATTTGGGTCCCGTCCCCGTTGCGAGTGCATCCTGTTTGTGGAGGGCACCGATGAGGAAGCTAAGCGGTACGCCGGATTGTTGGCTATCTCTCTGACCAGTATTAAGCAATACCACGACGAAAAGTACGACCGTGGCAATTTTATTAAGAACGTGATTTTGGACAACATTCTGCCCGGCGATATTCTGCTTAAGGCCCGGGAGTTGCATTTTAACAGCGATGTCAGTCGCGTGGTGTTACTCATCCGCACCCAGTCCAAGACGGAGATCTCCGCCTTTGACGTGGTGCAGAATCTGTTCCCGGACAAGGCCAAGGACTTTGTGGTGAACATCAACGAGACCGACATCGCCTTGATCAAGGAGATTCGCACCGGCATCGAAACCAAAGATTTAGAAAAACTGGCCCGTTCCATCGTGGATACCCTAGGTAGCGAGTTCTACACCCAGGCCGTGGTGGGCATCGGCACGGCGGTCAGCGAGATCCGCGACCTGGCCAGTTCCTTCAAGGAGGCACAGGTGGCTCTGGAAGTGGGCAAGGTGTTTGACACCGAAAAACCCATCATCACCTACGACCATCTGGGCGTGGCACGGCTTATCTACCAGTTGCCGACCACCTTGTGCGATATGTTCTTGCGCGAAGTGTTTAAGAAGGGCTCCATTGACTCTCTGGACCAGGAGACCCTGTTCACCATCCAGAAGTTCTTTGAGAACAACCTCAATGTGTCCGAGACCTCCCGTAAGCTGTTTGTCCACCGCAACACCTTGGTGTACCGCCTGGAAAAGATCAAGCGGCTGACCGGTCTGGACCTGCGTGAGTTTGATGATGCTATCGTATTCAAAGTGGCGCTGATGGTCAAGAAGTACCTGAGCGCCAATCCGGTGAAGTATTAAACGGTGCGTACCAGCCGCCGGCAGGCTCTGTCGGCGGCTGTGACCGGTTTTATTACCAATGATTTTCACTTGCGGTATACCGCCCGGCGCGGTATACTGGAGTTTGCGGTTAGTAGCCTAACCGGTTTATCAATCCTAAGGAGGTATATACACCAATGATAGAATTCCAGAATGTGTATAAGACCTATGGTACGGATACGGATGCCCTCAACGATGTCAATCTGCACATTGATGACGGGGAGTTTGCGTTTATTGTGGGTGCTTCCGGCGCCGGCAAAAGCACCTTTCTTAAGCTGATTATGCGAGAGGAGACCCCTTCCTCCGGCGAAGTGATCGTCAACAACTACCGCTTGTCCCGGCTTAAGCGTAAGCAGGTGCCGTTTTTCCGCCGTACGATGGGTATTGTGTTTCAGGATTTCCGCCTGATCGACACCATGACCGTATATGAGAACGTAGCGTTCTCTATGCGGGTTATCGGTAAGACCCGTCGGGAGATCCGCAAACGGGTTCCTAACGTCCTGCGTCTGTTTGGTCTGTTGGAAAAAAGCGGCCGTTATCCGCCGGAATTGTCCGGTGGTGAGCAGCAGCGTGTGGGTCTGGCCCGGGCGTTGGTCAATCATCCGGCGCTGATTATTGCGGACGAGCCTACCGGTAACGTGGACCCTCAGATGTCCTACGACATTGTGAAGCTGTTGACACAAATCAACGAAAAAGGCACCACCGTACTGATGGTGACCCACCAGCACGACCTGGTCAAGCAGTTTGACCATCGGGTGATTACTCTGGAGGGTGGTCGCATTGTATCCGACACCGGCCGCAAGACCGGTGCTAACCCGGAACAGAATCTGGTGCGTCTGGGAGGGGGAGAACAGTGATGCGGTTACACGATATTCAGTATCTGATCAAAGAAGGTCTGCGCAACACCTGGCACCATCGCTTTATGGCTTTAGCCAGCGTGGGCGTACTGATTAGTTGCCTGTTGCTGACCGGTTTTTCCTACTTATTTTTGGAGAACGTTAACCATATGTTCCAGACCGCCTACGAGCAGAACGTGGTGGCGGTGTTTCTGGACAAGGACCTGGCAGACGACGCCGTGGAGCGTATGGGGGATACCCTGCGCCAGATGGACGAGCTGGCCGAGGTGAACTTTATCTCCAAAGAGGAGTCGCTGGAGCGTTACGGCGCCGACCTGCCCCCCGAGACCTTTGCCAGTCTGCAGGGGGAGGAGAATCCCCTGCAGGACACCTATATCGTATCCTTAAAAGACCTGGAAACCTTTGAGCCCACCTTGGCCAAAATTGAGGCGTTGGAGGGTGTGGAGGACGTGACTTATGACGGCGATATTGCCGCCACCTTGACCCGTGTGCGCCGCATTGTGCTGGGCATCGGCGGTGCGGTGGTGCTGCTGCTGTTGGCGGTGTCGCTGTTCATCATCATCAACACCATTAAGCTGACGGTGTACAACCGCCGCCGGGAGATCAGCATTATGAAGTCGGTGGGCGCCACCGACGGATTTATCCGTCTGCCCTTTATTGTGGAAGGCGTGGTGCTGGGTCTGGTGGCCGGTGTGGTGGGGTACGGTATTCTGGCCCTGCTGTATAGCCAGTTGGTCAAGAATTTGGACTTGGGTATGTTGCTCAACCCCGTAGCCTTCGGTCAGGTGTGGGGCGTGTTGCTGACCGGTTTCTTGGTAGGCGGTGTTCTGGTGGGCGTTATCGGTAGCGCCATCTCCACCACCCGGTATCTCAAGCAAGAGGGAGGGAAGCTACAGTGGTAACCTTACGTATAGCCCGGCGCATAGGCGCCCTGCTGATGGCGGTGGTTATGCTGTGCGCTTTTACCGGCGAGCTGCAGACGGTGTCGGCGGCCAGTCGTAACGAACTGGAAAACCAGTTGTCCGACCTGAAGGAGAAAGAGAAAGAAATCAAAAAGGAACTGGCCGACGCCAGTTCCGACCTGTCCGCCAGTCAGCAGCGCAAGAATCTGCTGGACTCCCAGATAGCCAATGCGGAACAACAGATCTCCGTGCTGGACAATAAGATCGGCTCTCTCAATGCCCAGATGGCCACCGCCTCTGCCGGTATTGCGGAGGCGGAAAAAACCATTGCCGACCGGGAAGCGGATATTCTGGATACTAAGGAGAAACTTAACGAGCGTCTGCGTGCCATTATGAAGACAGGCAATCTGACCACCCTGCAGGTGTTGATGAACACCGACAACTATGCAGATTACCTGATTAAGTCCAAGGCTATTCAGCTCATTGCCGCCAACGATCAGGCCGCCATTGACGAGTTGGAAGCCGCCTTGGTGGAACTGCAGAACAAAAAGCAAGCCCTGGAAGCGGACAAGCAGAAGCTGGAACAGCAGAAGAAGGATGTCGAAAGCACCCGGGCGGAATCCACCGCCAAGAAGAATGAGTTGGACGACCTGTGCGCCGATGCGCAGAAGGAGGTCAACAACCTCAAGAACACGGTTGCCGGATACAACAGCCAGTTGGAGGCTACCCGCAAGAAGATCGAGGAGGCTAACGCCGCCATCGCGGCCTTGATACAGAACACCGGCTCCACAGGCCAGTATAATCAGTCTATGATGTATTGGCCCATTCCCACCGTCCGGGCGTATTCGTCCACTTACGGTCAGCGTTGGGGTCGTCTGCACAAGGGCCTGGATATCGCCAACGGCCCCATTCCCGTATATGGGGAAAACATCGTGGCCGCCGCCGACGGCACCGTGATTGCGGTCAATTCCACCAGTTGGTACGGCACCGGTTGGTCCTACGGCTACGGCTACTGTATCATCATCGACCACGGCCGGGACGCCAAGGGCCGTACGATTAGCACTCTATACGCCCATTGTTCCAAGGTGTTCGTCACCAAGGGGCAGAAGGTTACCGGTGGTAAGACGGTGATTGCCCAAGCCGGTAAAAGCGGCGATGTGACCGGTCCTCATCTGCACTTTGAGGTGCGTGTCAACGGTACGCAGGTGGACCCCTTAGGCACCTACGTCAGCCCCAAAGTCAACTAACGGAGGGATAGTATGAAGAAGAAGATTACGGTCAGTACCGCCGTGACACTGGTGATACTGGCGGTAGCACTCACCATCTCCATCACTATGCTGTTTGCTATGCGGTACTTTAACCGGCAGATCCAATCCGTCCAACAGCGGCAGTCTATGTACACCCATATCAACGACGTGGATAAGACGGTGCGAGAATATTACCAGGACCTGGACGAGGAAGCCTTGCGGCAGTCTATTACCGGCGGCTACGTTAACGGTATTGGTGACCGGTATACCGCCTACTTTACCCCTGAGGAATACGAGCAGGAAAAGTTGCTCATCAGCGGTTACGCCAACGATACCGGTGTGGGGGTAACGCTGGACGGTGAGGGTAAGATGGTGGTGTATCGGGTCAATCAAGACTCGGCCGGCGAAAAAAGCGGCGTTCAAGTGGGGGATATCGTCACCGCCGTCAATCAGCAGGACATTGCCGATAAGACGGTGGGGGACGTGCAATGGTTGTTGGATAACGATTCCAAGGTGCTGCTTAGTGTGTCCCGACCGGACACCACCCAAGCCTTTGAGTTGTCTCCCCATCGGTACGCCTTGCGTAGCGTACAGAGTGAGGCCCGCGGCCACATCGGATACGTGAAGATTACCGGTTTTTATGAGAACACCCCCGACCAGTTTAAGTCGGCGGTATCTGCCTTGCTGGAGCAGGGGGTCACCGGTATGGTGTTTGACCTGCGTGGTAACGCTGGCGGATTGCCCTCGGCGGTGGAGGAGGTCCTCTCCTACGTAATGCCCTTGGGTCAATACGGCAGTAAGACCGCCGCTAAGGGCACCCTCACGTATCTGACGGCCAAGATCAACAACCAGATCGGCGTACAGACTGCCACCTTGGTGGATAAGGCTACCGCCGGCGAGGCGGAGTTCTTTGCCGGTGTACTGCAGGAAGCCGGTCTGACGGTGGTGGTGGGAGAAACCACCGCCGGCGAGGCCAAGTATCAGGACTATTTCCGGCTGGAAGCCGACGGCTCGGCCATGAAACTGTCGGTGGGCGAATATAAGCGCCTGAAAGCCGGTAGTTGGCAGGGCGTGGGTATCGTGCCGGAACACGAACTGGTCTTGACCGACGAGGAGAAGGCGCAGTTATTGTTGGTCACCCCGGATAAGGATGCCCAGTATCAAGCGGCGCTGACCCACCTCCCCACCAAGTAAATAGACAATAAAAAAGGACGATGTTCATTAAGAACATCGTCCTTTTGCTTGGTGCCTTTAGGCGTGGGAATACCCCCGCGTTCTAGTGGGGGAAGATAAAAGAGTGGAGCGATCTTTTGCCTCCCCTTGTCAGGGGAGGTGGCTGCGGCTTTGCCGCAGACGGAGGGGCAGTTTCGTTATCTCTCCCTCAGTCCTCGCTGACACTCGGACAGCTCCCTCGTCAGAGGGAGCCGAGTAAAGCAGCAACCCCTTTTAGGGGTTAGTCAAACCACCGGTTAAACCGGTGGTTATGCTCATATTCCAAATAGCCGTCGGGCGTTGTCGGCGGTCTGTTGCAGTAGGGTGTCGGTGTCGGTGCCGCGCAACTGGGCGATGTGCGCCGCCGTGTGCGCAATGAGGGAAGAGTCGCACCGCCGTCCCCGGTAGGGCTCCGGCGCCATATAGGGGGCGTCGGTTTCCAGCAGCAGCCGGTCATCCGGCACCGCCGCCGCTACCGCCGCCGGGCGTCGGGCGTTCTTAAAGGTGGTGACGCCGCCCAGACCGATATACAGCCCCAGCCCGGTTACCTGCCGCATCATCTCCACACTGCCGGAAAAACAATGCACCACCCCACGGGGGCGGTACTCCTGCAACAGTGCCAACATATCCTCGTGGGCGTCCCGGTCATGCAGTATGACCGGTAGATGCAGACGGTCAGCCATCTCCAACTGTCGGCGCAATAGGTCTATCTGTACCTGACGGGGACTGCCGTCCTCATAGTGATAGTCCAGACCGATCTCTCCCACAGCACAGACCCGGCTGTCCCGGGCCAAGGTTTCCAGTTGTTGTAGCCAATCCGGCTGCACCCGGTGGGCGGCCTCCGGATGAATGCCCACCGCTACCCGAAAATAGGGATACCGGTCGGCCAACGCAAGGCCAAACCGGGCGGAATCCGGGTCGGTAGCGGCGTGGATGACCGTCTGCACTCCTTTTTTGGGCAGATCGTCCAGCAGGGCGTAGCGGTCCTCGTCAAAGGCGGTATCGTCGTAATGAGCGTGGGTATCAATAATATAGGCCATGCTATCCTCCAAAAAAACCGCCAAACCGCAGTAAGGCTGCGACTTGGCGGTTTACTGTGTATACCAATTACTCGGCAAAACCGGACTCGACCAGTTCCACCAGGGCGGCAACGGCCTTCTCCTCGTCAGCGCCGTCGGCGATGATGCGGATGGCGGTATTGCCCACAATACCCAGAGAGAGGACACCCAGCAGGGACTTGGCGTTGGCGCGGCGCTCCTCCTTTTCGATCCAAATAGAAGACTTAAACTCGTTAGCCTTCTGGATGAAGAAGGTGGCAGGACGGGCGTGCAGACCTACCTGATTCTGCACAACAACATCTTTCATAAACATAGTGATGGCTCCTTTTCTCCTCAAATGGGGGGGCGTATACCCCGTCAATGGTTGTTTTAAAAGGTTAGTTTTAGTATACCACAAAAACCGGCAAAGTCAATTACTCCGGCACAAGTTTGGCTGGTTGCCCGATTTTGGGCGAAATATGGAGAAGGGATTTGTGATTTTGTCCAAAAGTGTGAATAACTTTTATCACAAATGCATCAGTTTTCCTGTTCCAGTTGTTGCAGATACGCTCGGTCCTCGTCGGTCAGGTCGGCGGTCGCCAACATATCCGGACGGTGCCGCAGGGTGCGTTGCAACGCCTGTTGCCGCCGCCATCGGGCGATGTTTTGGTGATGCCCGGACAGCAGAATATCCGGGACTTCCCGGCCTTCCCACACGGCCGGTCGGGTGTATTGCGGATACTCCAGCAGACCGGAAAAGTGGCTTTCTTCCGTAAAGCAGATCTCGTCTGCCAGCACCCCGGGGATCATCCGGGATACGCAGTCCACCAGCGCCATAGCCGGGATCTCACCGCCGGTAAGTACGTAATCGCCAATGGATATCTGTTCGTCTACCAACGCATCGAGCACCCGTTCGTCCACCCCCTCGTAGTGACCGCACAGGATACATAATCCCGGCATTTCGGCCAGTTCCCGGGCCCGTTTCTGGGTCAGGGTCTTACCTTGAGGGGACATATAGATGAGATGGGGCCGAAATCCGGCTTGGTCGCATACCGCCCGGAAGCAGTCGGCGATGGGTTGGGGGAACATCACCATCCCCATACCACCGCCGTAGGGGTAATCGTCCACCTGCATCTGCTTATTTTTAGTATATTCCCGAATCTGGTGACAGTGCATTTCCAACAGGCCCTTTTCCTAGGCGCGGCCCAGAATACTCTGGTCAAACACCCGGTCAAACATATCCGGGAACAGGGTCATAATGTCAAATCTCATCGTCAAACAGCCCTTTCATTGGACGCAGGCGCAGGATATCCGCCTTGGTATCTACCGAGATCACCACGGAAGGGATGGCGGGGATGAGTACCTCGCCCTTGGCGGTCTGCATATGATACACCGGGTTAGCTCCGGTCTGGCTCACATCGGTGAGGGTGCCGTAGGTCTCGCCGGTGTCGGCATCCACTACCGTCACGCCAATGAGATCCTGCACCAGATAACGGTCTCGGGGCAGATGCAGGTCCCGGCGGCTGACATACAGGATCTTCCCCCGCAGCACCTGCGCTTCTTCCACCGTGGTGATACCGTCAATGGTGACCAGTGCCATCTGCTTGTGAGGGCGTCCCTTCACTTTTACCGGTTGGGTGCCGTTTTCATCCCAATAGAGCTTCTTAAACCCGGCAAACTGCTCTGCCGAGTCGCACCAGGGCTGCACCCGCACCTCGCCGCGCACCCCGTGGGTGCCTACGATCTGCCCGACTTCCAAAAAAGGTTTCTGCGGCATACTTTTTCTCTCCCTTGTAAAAATGCCGCCCATGACAGGGCGGCATTTTTAT
>JAZRMD010000010.1:0-3233 GCA_045647285.1 Acutalibacteraceae bacterium | reverse complement strand
CATCATATCCAAAAGGGTGGGTGCAAGGTCGGCAAGAACGCCGTCTTCGCGCAAGGTTACGTTTTTATACGCTTCCGATACCAAAATTACGGGAACGGGGTTGGTCGTGTGTTGCGTGTACGCCGTTTCGCCGTCCGCCGCGATCATGTGGTCATCCGGGCGAAGTAAACGGCCGAGAGCCGTCAGGTCGCTCACCGGCCCGGCAGAAAGAATCACGCAACGGTTCACGGCTTTTCCCACTCCTTTTTATCCTTCACAGCCTCATACATAGACACGTAACTGTCGTATCGGGAGAGAGCAATCTCCCCCTGTTGCACCGCATTGCGCACAGCACAATTCGGCTCCCGGTAATGGGCACAACCGGTAAAACGGCAACCGCCAATATAAGGGGCAAACTCTCGAAAGCAGTCCGGCAGGTCATCCTTATTAATAGACTCCACCATCTCCATATCCAGAGAAGAAAAACCGGGCGTATCCACCAGATACCCATCCCCCATGGGATACAGAGAAGCGGTACGGGTGGTATGCCGACCGCGTCCCAACTTTTGGCTGATGGCGGCTGTTTCCAGCACCAAAGTGGGATACAATCCATTGATAATGCTGCTCTTCCCCACGCCGGAGTTACCGGTAAACACACTCACGCACCCGGCGAGACGCCGCCGTAACGCATCCAGCGTAGAGGGGTCGTGAGCGCACACGGCGTAACACTCCAGCCCAGCCTGTTTATAGATATCCAGTAACGGTGTCGGGTCTTGCAGGTCACTCTTATTGACCACCACCAACGGTGTAATGCCTTTGTGCTCCGCAACGGCTATCATCTTGTCTAACACCAGGGTATTGGTAACCGGCTCGCAGATGGATGCCACCAGCACCAACACATCCACGTTGGCGACCGGCGGACGCACCATCACGTTGCGGCGTTCCAGTACCTCTTGCAGGGTGCCCTCCCGGTTATCTTGTACCACTATGGTCACGTGGTCACCGGCAACCGGGGTGATTCCCTGCTTACGGAAGGCTCCTCGGGCACGGCAGGTGTATACCGTGTCGGCGGCCTCTACATAGTAGAAGCCGCCGACACAGCGCAATACCAATCCTTGTACGGACTTGCTCATCGTATGCGTACCATCCATAACGTCCTATTACTCCGACTCGGTGTTAGACACCTTACTGTCATCGCCGCTATCGTTGTCTTTATCCGCATCCACGTCGTTATTTGTATCGCTGACCGTATCCGAAGGCTTGGTCGTTTTGTCGGTACTTACAAGAGAATCCTCAAACTCATGCATTTCATCCAGCGTAGCCGTCCCTAGTTTGCCGTTAATGGTATACGCCGCATAGACACGGAAATCGTTTTTGCCGGATTTGGAAATTTTCACCGTGACCTTGTAGGTGTCCTTTGCTTCATTGACCGAGAAACTTAAGGTGCCGATATCCCGGGGAATAATGCCGGTATACCGGTCGGTAAGGGTTGCTTGCTTAGCACCATCCACAAAGAACTGTAGATCCACCGTGGTATCGGTCGACGGAAGTGCCATCTCGATCACCGCATCGCGATAACCGGTACTCAGCGACAGGATAATCTCCACGTCCGGAAACTGCGGCTGATTATGATCGGGCATTACGGAAAGCACGGTATCTTTAGCCGCCGCATTATTGACGTATTCGGTTTTGATCTTATTTCGCATAAAGCCGGCCGCCACCAGTCGCTCTATCGCTTCGGTCGACGACAATTTCTCAACATTGGGCATATCAATAGGCTCTGCCTTGGGCTCACCACTACTGACGTACATCGTCACCTTGGAGCCGTGTTGCACCTTTTCACCGGGACCGGGTTCCAGACGGATAACCGTGCCCTCGGAATATTGGGTACTGCTCTCCTCGACCTTTTCTACCTCAAATCCGGCGTCCACAAGAATGGAACGGACGTCCCCCTCGTTCTGTCCGGCAATGAAGTTGGGAACGACCTCCAGACGAGAACCCATACTGATGTATAGCGTTAGGGTACTCCCCACCTTGATGGGGGTGCCGGCGGCAGGCTCCTGCTTGTATACCTGGTCTTGGGGCTCATCGGCATAACCAGTCTCCAGATGAATCTTATACTTGCCGATGTTGGGATGCACCTGCACCTCCTGCGTATAACTCATACCGACAAAGTTATCCACCACGATCTCTTCCTTATCGGTACTGCCAAACCATTGAGAGAACAGCAGCAGGAACACAACGCAAACTACCACCACAGCAGCCGTAACGGCGCCCAGAATGGCTACAGTAGACAGTTTCTTTTTGCCCTGTCCCTCGGCACCCTCTTCCTCGTTCGCTTCGCTCTCACCACGCACACGGGTAATGGCGTCCACGTAACGAGTAGGCGTTTCATCCACAAAATAAGTATATTCGAACGTGATAGACGGATTTTTCTTAAACTCGTCAAAGTCACTGAGCATCTCGGCGGCAGATTGATACCGCTTGGCAGTATCCTTCTGCATAGCTTTCATGGTTATCTGCTCAAGGCCTTCGGGTATCTCTTCGTTGATCAGATGAGGTTGGGTGGGCTCACTCTGCATCTGCATAATGGCTACCGACACCGCATTGTCTGCCTCGAAAGGCAAACGGCCGGTAAGCATCTCATAAAGGGCTACACCAACGGAGTACAGGTCAGCCTTCTCGTCGGTGATATCGCCGCGAGCCTGCTCCGGGCTGATGTAATGTACCGAGCCAATGGCTTTTTCGCCGTCTACCGTGGCGCGCAACTCGTTACGGGACAGACGGGCAATGCCGAAGTCGGTCACCTTGATAGTACCGTCAGACAGAAGCATTATGTTCTGTGGTTTAATATCCCGATGGACGATGCCCTTGTCGTGGGCATGCTGCAAAGCACGAAGTATCTGCACCGTAAAATGCACGGCTTCCTTCCAACGGATATCCCGGCGCTGGTCCAGGTATTCCTTAAGGGTGATACCGTCAATGTATTCCATTACGATGTACTGCAGACGCTCGCCAAATCCCACGTCCAACACCTTTACGATATTGGGATGGTTTAAAATGGCGATCGCCTTAGACTCGTTACGGAAACGACGGGTGAACTCCTCATTGGTTAGGAACTCATCCTTAAGGATCTTTACCGCAACCATACGGTCATCAATACAGTCGTACGCCTTATACACATAGGCCATTCCGCCGACGCCAATTAACTCGCGCATTTCGTAGCGACCATCCAGCCGCTTGCCTAAATATTT
>JAZRMD010000009.1:0-9479 GCA_045647285.1 Acutalibacteraceae bacterium | reverse complement strand
ACAGAGGAGCCGCACCATCGGTGGGAAAACCAGGATACGGCGTGGTCCGGACGGTGCCCAGAGGGGACAGCCGACCAGGTGCCGTCAGACTTACGGTATCGCCCCGTGTACGGATACGACAACCGGACTCTTCCAACGGGGGCAGTACCGCCGCCAGATGGGACGGGCAACACCGCCGTAAGGTCACGTTGCCCCCTGTCACCGCCGCCGCCGCCAAGAAGGTCGTCGCCTCTATGCGGTCAGGCAGTACCCGATGGCGGCATCCGTGCAAACGGGGTACCCCCTCAATGTACAGCACCCCTTCTGCCCGGCAGCGTATCCGGGCGCCGCAACGGTTAAGATACGCACACAGGTCCCCTATCTCCGGCTCCCTAGCGGCGTTGCGCAAGATGGTCACACCCTGTGCCGTACTGGCCGCCAACAGAACGTTTTCTGTAGCCCCCACGCTGGGGAACGACAGGGTGATATCCGCCCCTTGCAAACGGCCGTTCACCCGGCAACGGATATGGCCGTGATCCTCTTCCACCGCTACCCCCAGCCGCCGCAAGGCCGCCAGATGCAGGTCGATGGGACGGGGACCCAACTCACAGCCACCGGGATAGGTCAGGGTTGCCTCGCCGCAACGGGCGATGATGGCACCCAAAAATAGGATGGATGACCGCATCTCACGCATCAGTCGGTCGGGTATATCCGCCCGGCCGATGGCGGCGGAATTCACCGTCACCGTATGCTTAGTCTGGGTCACACGGCAACCCAAATGCCGCAATATGGACGCCGTTGCCGCCACGTCCGACAGCGGCGGACAGTTGGTCAGTACGCTGGTATCGCCGGTCAGCAGGGTAGCAACCAACAAGGGCAACGCACTGTTCTTAGCGCCCTGCACCGTCACCTCGCCCTGCAACCGTGTACCGCCTTCTATGTACAATCGTTCCACAAACATCCTCCTTTCCGCCTATGTCATACTATGCGGAAAGGGGTTGTTTGGTTTTTACAGTTTCAGCTTTTCCCGAATGACCCGATAGATGCGTTCGTCCGCATCCAGAATGGCCATACGGCGAACGTTCTCCGCCATCTCTTGCAGACGGGTCTCGTGGGTGGTTATCTCCTCAATGGTCTGCCACAGACGGTCTGCGGTCAGGTCTTTTTCCTCTATACAGACCGCCGCGCCTTGTTCCACCAACACCATAGCATTGTGATATTGGTGATTTTCCGCCACATAGGGGGACGGGATAAGGATGGACGGCTTACCGGCCGCCGGCAACTCGCTTAAGGTCATGGCGCCGCAACGGCAGATGACCAGGTCCGCCGCCGCCATACACACCGGCATATCGTCAATGTACTCACGCACCGCGATGCCGTCCCCTTGCAGAGGAACGCCCAAGGCGTCCAGCTGCTCTTTCATCTCTCCAAAACCGGCCCGGCCGGTGCCGTGAATGTGCTGTAGGTCGCCCTTTGCCCGACTACGGGACAGCACCTGCGCCATAGCCTCATTAAGCCGTTGGGCACCCAGACTGCCGCCAAAAGACAGCACAAGAGGACGTTCATCCACCCCCAACGTCTTGCGTGCCGATGCCTTATCTAATGTGAGAAAATCCGGGCGCAGAGGGTTGCCGGTCACGATGGCGTCTGCGTCCGCCGGCAGATGCTGACGGGCCTTTTCGCTGCACAGCAGGACGGTGGCCCCTTCCCGGGCGAGCATCTTGACCGTTACGCCGGGAAAGGCGTTGGACTCGTGGACCACCACGGGGATGCCCCGCTTAATGGCCTTACGCAAAATAGGGCCGCACACGTAACCGCCGGTGCCGATGGCAATATCCGGCTGAAACTCCTTGAGAATCCGGTCGGATTCTACGCCGGAGGTAATCACGTTGACCGCCGCCAACAGATTAAGACCAATATTCTGCAAGGTCAGTTTACGCTGAAATCCACGCACCGTTTCGGTGCGGATGGGATAACCGGCCGCCGGCACCAAACGGGTTTCCATACGGCCCTTGGCACCGACAAACAGAATTTCCGCATCGGGATGTTCCTTCTTTATCTTATCTGCGATAGCCAGAGCCGGATTGATATGTCCGGCCGTGCCACCGCCGGTCATCAGCACGCGCATAAACCGGCCTCCTCACAACTTTTCCATACGGGATTGACGGGAGATGGACAGCACCACGCCCATCTGTAACAGAAGCATCAATATAGATGTACCGCCGTAACTGAAGAACGGCAGACTGATACCGGTATTGGGGAACAGGTTGGATACCACCGCAATGTTGATGGCTACCTGCAGACCGATCTGCACCGTCAGACCCAAGGCCAACATACAGCCGAACTTATCCGGTGCATTGACCGCTATCTTAAATCCACGCCACACCAACAGGCCAAACAGCACAATCACCACCACGGCGCCCACAAAGCCCATCTCCTCGCAAAACACAGAGAAGATAAAGTCGTTCTGCGGCTCGGGCAGGAACATATGCTTCTGCCGGGAGTTTCCGGGGCCTTGCCCCAACAAACCGCCGGAGCCGATGGCGTACAGGGACTGTACCGTCTGCCACGCCTGATCCCGTCCGGCCAGGTCACGGGTGAACACCGTCAACGGGTCCAGCCACACCTCCAGACGGTCCGCTTCATATCCCAACACACCGGTCAGGAAAGCGATACCGCCGGCACCGACGCCCAAGATGCCCAACAGCCACCAGATACTGACGCCGCCCACAAACATCATTACAAAGCCCAGCATACCAATCAGCAGAGTACCGGACAGGTGGGGCTCAATAATGACCAGAGCGCAGGTGATGCCCAGAATGATGAACAGGGGTAAAAAGCCGAAGCGGAAGGTCTTCATCCGCTTGTGATTAAGGGAAATCAAGTGTGCAAACAGAAGTATCAGCGCAAACTTAGCCATCTCGGATGGCTGAAACTGGCCCAATCCCGGAATACGTATCCACCGATGAACACCCGTGGAAGAAGGCATCAGAAACGCCACCACCAACAGGATGAGGCTGATGCCCCATATGATCCACGCAAACCGGTGGAGTATGTGATAATCCACCATTGACACGATGAGCATACCGGCAAAGCCAAAAAGCACCCACCGCAACTGCTTGGCAATATAAAAATAACTGTCGTCCTCGTAATTAAAGGCGTAAACGTGACTGGCAGAATAGAGCGTCGCCAGACCTACGACCAATATAATCATCAGCAGTATAAAAAAGTACATATCAAAACCGGCAGAACGATTGAAAATACGCAACCGCTTTTTGCCTTTATCCTGTCCGGCTATAGAAGTTACCGCCGCCACGGCTATCGCTCCTTTCTGTTTGCTATAAATGCATTATCCGAATACCATCAGCAACACCGCCGCAATACACCCCACCAAGGTCACGCCGGTGAAGGTCAGCACAATACGCTCCTCGCTCCATCCGCATAGTTCAAAGTGGTGGTGCAGCGGGCTCATCTTAAACAACCGCTTACCGTGGGTCAGCTTAAAATACCCTACCTGTAGGATAACCGACAGATTCTCCGCAATGTACAGAATACCCACCGGCACCAGCAAAAACGGTTGCTCAATGCCAAACGCCAAGGCGGTCAACGCACCGCCGATAAAGAGGGAACCGGTATCCCCCATAAACACCTTAGCCGGATGGATGTTCCACAGCAGGAAGCCACCCAATGCGCCGGTCAACACGGTGGCAAACAAGGTGTTGCCCACGTTGGCGGCCAGAGCGCTCATCAGCATCAGCGCCATAGTGGCTACAAAAGCCGTGCCGCCGCACAGACCGTCTACACCGTCCGTCAGGTTGGTGGCGTTGCTCATCGCCACCACCACGAACATACTGAAGGGAACAAACCACACGCCCCAGTCCACCTGACCGATAAAGGGGATAAAGAAGCATCCGTCCCCGTACACGTACAGCAAAATAGCGTACGCAGCGCTTAGCATCAACTGCAGAGTGAGTTTTTGCACGGAGGTGAGGCCCAAATTGCGCTTTTTGACCACCTTAATGTAGTCGTCTACAAACCCGATGACGCCGCAACCCAGCGCCAGACCCACACCGGCAAACAGGCGGACCGTCCGATAGGGAATGGCAAACAACTGCCCCATATCCAACCGCCACGCCGTAAACAGGGTCACCGCCAACACCACCACAAAGGCGGCAATGAACATAATGCCACCCATGGTCGGCGTACCTTGCTTTTTCTGGTGCCATTGAGGGCCTTCCTCCAGAATAGTCTGCCCGAATTTGAGCCGACGCAACCAGGGAATCAGCCATTTTCCCAACAAAGCCGACAAGGCAAACGACAGCACCGCCGAGCCCAACATAACGTAAACCATCATGTTATTCATGGTGATATCCTCCAAAAGCGTATTTACAGCGTTTGCAGAGCCTGTGCGACTACCTCACGCTCATCCAGATGCCGGACTTCCTCACCGATAATCTGGTAGGTTTCGTGTCCCTTGCCGGCCAACAGCAAGGTATCCCCCGGCTGCAGATGCGCAAGAGCCCAGCCAATGGCTTCCACGCGGTTTTCCACCACCGTATAGGGGGTCTTGGTGTCGGTCATACCCTTGAGAATATCCTCAATGATGGCTGCCGGCTGTTCCGTACGAGGGTTATCCGAAGTAACCACCACGTAATCGGACAGACGGGCCGCAATACCGCCCATCAAAGGACGCTTGGTCTTATCCCGGTCGCCGCCGCAACCAAACAGGGTCACCAGACGGCCGGTGCCGCATTCCTTAAGGGTGCGGCAGATATTTTCCAGACCGTCGGGGGTATGGGCGTAATCGATGACCACCGTGAAATCCTGGCCGGTGGGTACCACTTCGGCACGACCTTTGACCCCTTCGGCGGCGCTCAGGGCTTCTACCACCCGTTCAAACGCCATGCCGGACTGTAAGCACACGGTGGCGGCCGCCAGGCCGTTGTACACCGAGAACTTGCCCGGTATCCGCATACGTACCCGGCCTATCCGGCCCACACCTACCAGTTCAAAATCCACGCCATCGGCACGCTGACGCACGTTACGGGCCACGTAATCCGCCCGGTCATTATCCACGGAAAAACTGCAGGTTTCACAAGGGACGTCACGCACCATTTCGTCAGCGGCGGCGTCGTCTTGGTTGACCACACCCACACGGCACATAGAGAACAGGCGCTTCTTGGCCGCCAGATAGTTTTCCATGGTCTTATGATAATCCAGATGGTCCTGGGTCAGGTTGGTAAACACACCGATATCGCAGAAGCAACCTTCTACTCGCTGTTGGTCAAGAGCATGGGAGGATACTTCCATTACGCAGTAGTCGCAACCCTCCACTACCATCAGCGCCAACAGACTTTGCAGGTCATACGGGTCGGGGGTGGTGCGCTCCGCCGGAATGGCCCGGGAGCCCACCATATTCTGAATGGTGCCGATAAGACCCACCTTGTGGCCGTCGTACTCCAACATAGACTTGATTAAGCTGGTCGTGGTAGTCTTACCGTTGGTGCCGGTCACACCGATAAGACGCAGGCGCTGGGCCGGATTGCCAAACCAGTTGGCACAGATCTGCGCCCAAGCACGACGGGTGTTATCCGTCACCAGTTGGGTCCGCAACCCCATATCCCGTTGCACCACGATGGCGGCGGCGCCGGACGCCTCCGCATCGGCGGCAAAGCGGTGACCGTCCACCGCCGTACCCACAATGCACACGAACAGACAACCCGGCTCAATGCGGCGAGAGTCACAGGTGATGGCAGTAATCTCCCGGCCCTCATCTATGGCTTCCGCCTTCATACCGGTATTTTTAAGCAGGTCATACAGTTTCATTTTATATCCTCCTTACCGCCAAGCGGTACGTTTCAGTACATTTAGCCGTCGGCGGTATCGCTGTACCGGAAGGTGACGGTAATCACCGTTCCCTTGGACACCTGCGAGCCGACAGATACGTTCTGATAGGCACTACGAGCAGCGGAATCACTGCCCACCACCAAGCCTTGCAGTTGCACGTTGAGTCCCAAGGCGGATGCCCGGGTATTGACTTCGGTCACCGACAGCCCCACCAGATTGGGGACGGTCACCTTAGCATCCGTATCTTCCTCGGTGTACAACAACACGGTGCCGTTGGCCGGAATGGACTGACCGGCGGTCGGCACCTGCCGTACCACCGTGTCGCCGTTACCTACCCGTTGCGCCTTAAGGCCCACGTTGGCAATCTTGCCTTGGGCGGCCTGTACCGTCTGGCCCACCACCGCCGGGGTGCTACGGCTGAGTTTTACCAACTCTTCCTGCGTGTATTCCGGCTCTATGTTGAGATAGGGCAGGATGGAATCGAATATCTTCTGTGCCACAGGGGCGGAAATGGTGCCGCCGTAACGGATGGCGCTCTGAGGCTCATCCAGCAGGACCAGTACGGCCACCTGAGGGTCATCAGCCGGGGCAAACCCGGAGAACGACGCCACCACCTCGTGGCGGTCTTTGATGTCTCGCTTTTCCGACGTACCGGTCTTACCGGCTACACGGTATCCGGCCACGTATGCGTTCTTGGAGCCGCCGCCGTTGACGATATCGGCCAGAATCTTGCAGATGCGCTGGGAAGTTTCCTGCGAGATGATCTGCCGCTTAACGGTGGGGGTGGTGGTGGAGATCACATTCCCGCCCCCGTCCAACACCTTGCTAACTACGTAGGGGGTCAGCAGCTTGCCGCCATTGGCAATGGCGGCCATGGCCGTAATCATCTGTATGGGTGTCACCTTAAAGGTCTGACCGAAAGCGGCAGTGGCTAAGGACGCCGCTTCTTTTTCCAGTTGTTCGGCACCGTGGTACAGACCGGCATTGGAAGCTTCGCCACTCATATCGATGCCGGTCTTTTCGGTAAATCCGAAGCCGGTAAAGTACTTGGAGTAGGTGCTAGCACCCACCCGTTGACCCAACTGAATAAAGTAGGGGTTACAAGACGCAGAAATGGCGCCGGGCAGGTCCAGGGTGCCGTGGGCCCGGGGGTAGGTGTGGCACTTAATAAACCAGCCGCCCACCGACATACCGTTGGCACAGTTAAAGCTGGTGTGCTCGGTAGCCAGATTCTCTTCCAACGCCATAGCGGTGGTGAATACCTTAAACACCGAGCCAGGCTCATAAGTGTCGCTCATAGCCTTGTTTTTCCATTGTAGCGCCCGGGCGGCGGCGATAGCCTCGGCCTTTTCGTCACCGGCCATTTCTGCCAGAATGGTCTGGGTATTGGGGTCCGCCACCGTAAACGGCTCATTGGGGTCGTAGTCCCCTTTGGTGGCCATAGCCAAAATACCGCCGGTGTTCACGTCCATCACGATGGCCACGCCTCGGTTGGTCGCGCCGGTCTCCGCAACCGCCTCCGCCAGATATTTTTCGGTGTACATCTGTATGGTGGGGTCTATGGTCAGCACCAGACTGCCGCCATCCTTGGCGTCCACCACCTTGGTGTATTCCATGGTGGTGGGCATCTCGTCACCCACCCCGTTCCGGGCGGTCACGATGCGTCCGGCCACACCGGCCAACACCGACTCGTACTGATATTCCAAGCCTTCCAAGCCGTTGCTGTCCGCACCGGTAAACCCTAACACCGTACTGGCCAGAGAGCCTTGGGGATAGTACCGCTTGTAGTCGGTGATGATGTAAAATGCAGCAGACAGGCTGTTGGCGGACACCCACTCGGAGAAGGCGGTCTTGTCGTTGTATTCCACCTTGGACTTGATAACCTCGTACTGGGAGTTGGTCTTTCCGGTCTGTGTGTACACCTTTTCTTCGTCCAGAGAGAACAGTTCCGCCAAGCCCTTGGCAATAAACCGGCGCACCGTTTCCAGCGTTTCCTCGTCGGACAGTTCCCGATTGACGTCCACCCCGGTTAATTTTTTCCAATTAATGTTGGCAATATCCTTGGGGGACATAATAATCTTCCACACGTCGGCCGATTCGGCCAAGGGCTCCATATTGGCGCCGTAGATGGTGCCACGCTTGGCGGTGACCACCGTATCGCTCAACTGCTGGGAAACGGCCCGTTTTTGCCAATCTTCCGCTTCCAAAATCTGTAGGCGACCCAGGTTGAAGATGTTCAGGCCAAAGAAACCCGCCACCACAATGAGCACGGCAATCAACGCACGTATACGCATCTGCTTGGTGGGGGCGCGGGTGGTGGTTTTGGGGGTGGTTTCCTTAGCCATAAGACGCATCCTTTCCTGCAAATTCGGGGTTTTTCGCTCCAAAATAAAACGCAAAACGAGAGTTAAGATCGTCCTCATCTCAACTCTCGGCTCCTGCTGACTATGCTCTACTTATAGGTATTGCTGAGAACGGTCGGTTATGCCGACCGCACCGGCTTTTTTAACCAAATAGCGAGGACCAGAGCTGTTGCAACCAGTTCTGCCCGTCATCGGCCATCTCTACCAGGTCTTCCTCCCCGGCGCAGATGTAATAGATCTGGCTGTTCTGGGCCGGAAGCATACCGTTTTCCAGGGCATATATCTCCATCTGACCGGCAGAGGTCTTACCGGCCAACGCAGACTGCAGACGCACACGTTCACTCTGCAGAGTGTTGAGCTGTACCTGTGCTTCGGTAATGCTGCTCCCCAACTCGGTGAGCCGCACGTTACAGGTGATGAAGTAACCCACCATAGCCATGGCGACAACGGCTACCAACAGATAGACCGCCACGTTGAGCAGCTGCTGCCGCTTGGCTCTTTTGGCTTTATCCTTAGCCACCTTGGGACTGTCCTTGAGCGCCACAAGACGAGGCTGACGGGGCTGGAACAGTTCCAGGTCATACGCTTCGCTCATACCGGCCATTGTGGGCACCTCCTTCCTTAATTCCTTAAACTATAAATCATTTCCCATCGGGATATCGATCGTGTACTTTCTGTATGCAACGCAGCTTGGCGCTGCGGCTACGGGGGTTTTCTTCCAGCTCCTGTGGCGTGGCCGTTGCCGGCTTACGCAGGACCAGTTCCGCCGCCGGTGTTCTGCCGCAACGGCAGATGGGAAACTCCCGGGGGCATATGCATCCCTGCCGCCAGGCGGCAAAGCGATTCTTGACCATAGCGTCCTCCAACGAGTGGAAGGTGATCACCGCTAAGCGGCCGCCGGGGGCCAAACAATCAAAGGCGGTATCCAACGCCGCCGACAGGCAATCCAGTTCCTTATTGACCGCTATGCGCAGAGCCTGAAACACCCGGCGAGCCGGATGGCCGTCACGACGGGCGGCGGCCGGAACGCTGTCGCAGATAAGCTGTGCCAACTGCAATGTGGTGGTGATGGGGGCCTGTCCCCGTTGCCGGACGATGGCCCGGGCGATGGGACGGGAGAACTTTTCCTCCCCGTAGCGATAGAAGATATCCGCCAGACCACGCTCGTCCAACCGAGCGACCAGGTCGGCGGCGGTTTCCCCCTCTTGACTCATCCGCATATCCAGCGGTGCGTCTGCGTGGTAGGAAAATCCGCGTTCGGCGGCATCCAACTGGTGG
The DNA here is from genome assembly GCA_045647285.1 of Acutalibacteraceae bacterium. Taxonomy (GTDB): domain Bacteria; phylum Bacillota; class Clostridia; order Oscillospirales; family Acutalibacteraceae; genus UBA5905. Next base: position 12 of record JAZRMD010000009.1, on the reverse strand, counting down.
GAGGACACCCCG
>JAZRMD010000008.1:0-6746 GCA_045647285.1 Acutalibacteraceae bacterium | reverse complement strand
GGTCGGTATTCACGACGGTGCCCGACCCCTGGTAACCCCGGACGTGATCCGCCAGGTTATTGCCACCGCCGCCCGGACCGGTGCCGCCGCCGTAGCCGTACCGGTCAAGGACACTCTAAAACGGGCGAATGATGACGGCATTATCACCGACACGGTGGACCGGGACGGGTTATGGCGCGTACAAACGCCGCAGGTGTTTGCGGTTGAACAATATAAGGCGGCTATGCAGTCCGCCCTTACCGCTGGGTTGGACGTCACAGACGACTGCCGTCTGATGGAACTAGCCGGACATCCTGTACAATTAGTGCCCGGACTGGAAACCAACCTCAAACTCACCACCCCCGAGGACGTGCTGTTGGCACGGGCCATATTGACGGCAGATAAGAAGGAGAACACCGCTATGCGTATCGGACACGGCTATGACGTACATCGGCTGGTGGAGGGTCGTCCCCTCATACTGGGCGGTGTGACCATCCCCCACGGAAAAGGGCTGTTGGGCCATTCGGATGCTGACGTGCTTACCCACGCCATTATGGACGCCCTGTTGGGTGCCGCCGCCTTAGACGATATCGGCGGTCTGTTTCCGGATACCGACCCTGCCTATGCCGGGGCTGACAGCCTACAATTACTGTCCCAGGTAATGACCCACATCCGCAACGCCGGGTATACGGTAGCCAATATTGACGCCACCGTTCTGGCTCAACAACCAAAACTCAAACCCCATATCTCGTCCATACGCGCCCGAATTGCCGCCGCCTGCGACCTGCCGGCTACCGCTGTCAGCGTCAAGGCTACCACCGAGGAAGGGTTGGGATTTACCGGCTCAATGGAAGGAATTGCCGCCCACGCCGTATGTCTTTTGACAAAATAACCCCATCCCTGTCAAACAAAGTGAGCATACGACACCGCCTTTTGCGTAAAAATACAGACAAAAGCCTTTATCCTATTGGATGAAGGCTTTTTCTTTTTTGTATAAACAGGAAAAAACCGGAAATGCTATTGGGAAGAAAGGATGTACGCACAATGCAATTGGAACTGGAACGGCAGCCGCAGGCGTTGGTAGCGCGGCTGGTGGGAGAACTGGACCATCATAGTGCCGGGGATATCCGGGCGCAGATCGATGAAGCACTGATGCAGGAACGGTATCCGATGGTGGTGCTGGAACTATCGGGGCTGACCTTTATGGATAGTTCAGGCATCGGCTTGATCATGGGGCGATACCGTCTTGCCCGATCACTGGGCAGTACCCTCCGGGTACGGGGCGCTTCCCCTCGAATCGAAACGGTCATACGGCTGGCCGGCATGGACAACCTACCCTTATGGGATGATGAAAGGACGGAGAACGACAATGAAACCTGTCAATGAAATGCGGCTGATCTTTCCCAGCCGTTCTGCCAACGAAAGCTTTGCCCGGGCGGCGGTGGCTGCCTTTGTGGCGCAGATGGACCCGGCGGTGGACGAATTAGCCGACCTGCGTACGGCGGTATCGGAGGCGGTGACCAACGCCATCGTCCACGCCTATCCGGAACAACTAGGTACCATCACCCTGACCGTACGGCTGTACGAAACCGGGCGAGTCGTCCTGCAAGTACGGGACCGGGGCTTAGGTATACACGACGTACATAAGGCGATGGAGCCGCTGTACACCACCGGTGGCGAGGACCGGTCCGGTCTGGGGTTTTCGGTAATGCAGAGTTTTACCGACCGACTTAAGGTGCGGTCCCGTCCCGGCAAGGGCACTACCGTCACCATGGAAAAGCAACTGGTCCCCCGTGTGAAGGGGGCATTATGATCACCGCCGAGCAGACCCGGGAAGAGTTTATCTGCCAAAACATTGGGTTGGTCCACACCTGTGCCCGTCGGTTTGCCGGCAAAGGGGCGGAGTACGACGACCTGTTTCAGGCCGGCTGTGTAGGGCTTATTAAGGCTGCGGACGGGTTTGAGCCGGAACGAGGTTTGCAATTTTCTACCTATGCCGTTCCTCTTATATTAGGAGAGATCCGGCGCCTGTTCCGGGAAGGCGGAGCTATCAAGGTGGGGCGGACCCTTAAAGAATTATCCCTGCGAGCCGTCCGCACACGGGAACAACTGGCCGCCGAATACGGTCGGGAGCCTACGGTAGAAGAATTGGCCGCCGTCTTGCAGGTTGAGCCGTCTGACGCCGCACAAGCCCTATGTGCCGGGCTGCCTCCCCTCTCCCTGACGCGGCGTGATGAGGACGACGACGCCGGTAATATAGACCTGCCCGTGCCGTCACCGGAATCCGTCATCACCGACCGCCTGGCGTTACGGCAATTGCTCACACGATTGAACGAGCGTGACCGTATGCTGATAACCCTACGCTATATAGGACACAAGACCCAACAAGCCACCGCCAACGCTCTGGGGATGACCCAGGTGCAGGTGTCCCGACGGGAGAGGGCACTATTGGAACAATTGCGTCGGGAGTTGACCGGATAGAGAACCTATGATAGAATGATATCCGGTGGTGATACAAGTGCGGATATTGGTAGATGCGGATGCCTGTCCAGTAGTGGACATCATCCTACAACAGGCAACGGACTGCGGCGTTGAGGTCATTCTGCTGTGCGACACCTCCCACGAGATGCACCGAGAGGGAGCGCACACCATCGTGGTGGAAAAGGGCGCCGACAGCGTGGATTTTCGTCTGGTCAATATGGCTATGGCCGGTGACCTGGTAGTCACACAGGACTACGGTCTGGCCGCCATGTGCCTGGCCAAAGGCTCTCGTGTGTTGCGGCAGGATGGGGTGGAATACACCGCCGACAACATTGACGGATTGCTCCATTCCCGGTATGTGGGAAAGAAAATACGCCGTGCCGGCGGTCGCACCAAAGGGCCGTCGCCACGCACTGCGGAGCAGGATGCACTGTTTGCGGAAGTCTTAATGAAATTGTTGCAGGAAACGATACGAACGTAAAAGCAGAAAACTCTCCCGCCCTATCCGGGCAGGAGAGTTTTCTGTTAGAGGGGTGTTTTGAGGAGGATAAATACTCAATTACACGAGAATCAAGGGTGCGGCCCCCGTCCTCTTGAGTACGTTTATAGTATACCGCCCATTTGTGTCCTTTCTATTACAGAAAAATGAATAATCGGAAAGAAAAATATGAACAAGCCAAATATTTTTCCAAAAAACGCAAACAAATGTTTGCAATTTTGGAAATGATGTGCTATACTATAGCCAGGTAGAGGTGTAATACCTCGCACAAGCGTTCGTCTTTTATAAAAGAAAGAGCGATAAATCCGCCCGTAGAAAAACGGTGTTTGGATTTGTTACTCTACCCTAGGAGGGGTATGTATGAAACCACTGAACGAAAAACAACAGAAGGTCCTTTCCTTTGTCAAAGAGCGTCTGCAAGACGGTATTCCGCCGTCGGTCCGGGAAATCTGCGAGGCTACCGGAATCAAGTCCACCTCCACCGTTCACGCATACCTAAAGCGACTGGAGGACGAGGGCTATATTGACCGTCGCAGCGGTCTTAACCGTGCCATCCGTCTGCCGGGCGAAAGTGTCACCCGGGTACCCTTGCTGGGCAAGGTTACCGCCGGTCTGCCCATATTGGCCGTTGAAGAGGTGGAGGACTATGTCCCCTTCTCCGGCGGCAGTCAATATCCGGCCGGCGAACTGTTCGCCTTACGAGTGTCTGGCACCAGTATGATCAACGCCGGTATTCTTGACCGAGACGTGGTGATCGTGCGGCGTACTAACACCGCCCAGAACGGCGACGTAGTGGTGGCTCTGGTGGGTGACGAGGCCACCGTCAAGCGTATCTTCGTAGAAAAAGACCATATCCGTCTACAACCGGAAAACGACGCCTTTGAGCCCATCATCGTCAAGGAGGTTACCGTACTGGGGAAGGTCATCTCTCTGGTGCGTTACTTCTGATATGGCGCAGTATCTTATCAGCGCCTGTCTGTGCGGTCACAACTGCCGTTACGACGGCGGTCACTTTGATTATCCTGCCCTACGTCGGTTGGTTGAAGAAGGTGAGGCTATCCCCTTCTGTCCCGAGTGTGCCGGTGGCTTATCCACCCCACGCAAGCCCTGCGAGATAGTGGGTCTACGGGTGCTGACCGCTGACAGCACCGATTGTACGGCTCAATACACCCGGGGCGCCCTGTTGGCGCTACAGACCTGTCAACAGCACGGGTTGACCGCCGCCATACTCAAGGAGAGCAGCCCCAGTTGCGGTGTCAGCCGCATCTACGACGGCACTCACACGGGGAACAAAATTCCGGGGCAAGGCATTACCGCCGCCCTACTTGCCCAACACGGCATACGGTTATACACAGAGCAGGAACTTCCGCCAATGGACGGTGAATCGCTATGAATCATATATCTTTTACCATTTCGCTGGTAGCTCTGCTACCGGCGTTGGTTTTATGTGCCTATATCTACCGTAAGGATCGGGTGGAAAAAGAGCCGTTGCACCTGTTGGCATTACTGTTTATCGCCGGCGCCGCAGCGTATCTGCCCACCATATGGCTAAAAGGGCTCATCGGCACCGGCATAGACGCGCTCTTTGTCCACGCCGTCACCTATAGCGTACATGGTCTTCCCGTGTACGGCACCGCCGGTGCTATGTTGGGGCACAAGGGACTGACCGCCCTACTGGGGGTCGCCTTAGTGGAGGAAAGCCTTAAATGGGGGCTATTGACCCTACTGACCCGGCGGTCCAGACACTTCAATTGTCTGTTTGACGGGGTTGTGTACGCCGCCTTTGTTTCCTTGGGCTTTGCGGCTGCAGAAAACCTCCAATACGCTTGGCTCAACGGCTGTGACACCTTGCTCCTGCGCACCGTCGTTTCGGTGCCAGGTCATCTGTTCTTCGGCATCTTGATGGGGTTTGGCTTCAGCCTATGGCACATCTACAGCGTGGCCGCTGCTAGCGAGGAGGCTCTGTTACGCATCGGACGAATACAGGACAGAAAGATAAAAAGCGCCGGCCTATGGATGGCCTTCAGTCTTGCGGTCCCTATACTGTTACACAGCATCTACACCTTTGCCGGGTCCATACCGCCCCGGTGGGTCACCGTTTCCTTTTACGTATTGGTGGTAGCCCTATGCCCCCTGTGCATTGTATTGGTTAACCGCCTATCCCGTCACGACGGCGAGACCAACACCATCTCCCACTACATCCTGATGCGCAAGCATCCGCAATCGGGAGGTGGCGGCGATGCGTAAAGAACGCAGTGGTTGCGCCGGTTGTGTCAAGTATCTGCTGTTTATCGTCATTGCCGTTTTCCTGTGTGCCGGTATTGCACACATGTTGCCGAGTGATGGCGGCATCACGGTAAGTGACGCCACCCTCTCCGCTATTGCCGCTGATGGCTATTACTACCGGCAATTAAGCGACACCGAGCAGACAGTATACAAAGGTCTGCTGAGCGCACTGCAAAAAGGAGCGCTTTCCTGCAGTTTTGAAAACGTGGACTACGATACGGTGAGCAAAATGGTCCCCCGGGCCATCTACGCCCTCGTATACGACCACCCGGAGTATTACTGGCTCAACGGCGGCTCTTTAACCTACGCCAATTACGGCTACGGATCCGGCCACGACACCCTATCCATCGATCTATATTGTTATGCGTACTGGACCTACACCACCCGACAGGACGCTTACCAAGAGACCCTGCGGCAAAAGGTCCGGGAGATTGCCAGCAAGGCCGCCTCCTACGGCACGGCGTTTGAGCAGATACGGTACGTACACGATTATCTGGTACTGAATACCGTCTACGACCACGATGCGCTGGAACAAGCCAAAAAGACCCAACACAACGCATCCTGCGAATACATATACTCCGCCTATGGTTGTCTTATCAATGGTCGGGCGGTGTGCGCCGGTTACGCCAAGGCATTTCAACTGATCATGAACGAGTTGGGATACGAGTGCGTCTACATATCGGGAGACGCCGGTGGTCCTCACGCCTGGAATATGCTCACGGTGGACGGTAACGACTACTTGGTGGACGTGACCTGGGACGACAAAGACCACCGGGATAAGAACGGCAAACTGAAATATCCCCACGACGCAGAATACAACTACTTTTGCGTTACAACACAGCAGATATCCCGTAACCACACAGCGGACACCACCCTCTTTTCCTTCCCCCTCTGCATCGCCACCGATTACAACTATTATAAGCACTCCGGTCTGTTGCTTGACAACTACAACCGCAAGGATTTTGCTGCCGCCATCGACACCCAACAGGAACAACAGATACTGTCGGTACAGTTTACCTCACAGGCGGCGTACAAAAAAGCGGTAGCCGACGTGATCGATGACCATTACTGGGCCTCCCTATCCCCCTTTGCCGGATACAAAAGCGTCCGGTATAGTGCATCGGATGAATTGTGGATACTCACGTTGTATAAATGATACAAAAAAACCTCCAAGTCTGTGACTTGGAGGTTTTGCTTTATAATTTCTTATCATCGGTGGCCGGATTTTCTATCAGCGTTCCGTCCAAATCAAAGCGCGACCCGTGACAAGGACAATCCCACGAACGCTCGTGAGGATTATACTTAAGGGCACATCCCATATGGGGACACCGAGGTGCGGTGGGGGTCAACATATTGACCAGAGTTTCCGTCATATTTATGGCCAATTGGGGATGCCAGATACGGCGCGACGGCGAAAAGACGCAGGCGTAATCTCTCTCTTTTCCCTTTACCATATCCGTTAAAATAGTAGCTGCGGCCATCGAGGAGGTCATTCCCCATT
>JAZRMD010000007.1:0-3191 GCA_045647285.1 Acutalibacteraceae bacterium | reverse complement strand
TGGCCTTGTTGCGCGATTTCTACCAGTTGACCGGTATCCCTGTGAGCATATACGATAAGCATTATCAGTCTGTGGCGTATTATCCGTTGGAGCGCAGCCCCTACTGCCGTTGTTTGCACGAGTGCCCCGAGGCACGGCGTCAATGTGTTGACTGCGATGAAGAGGCATTTGAAAAGAGCCGAAAGTTGGGCCGCATGTACATATACCGTTGCTATGCCGGGTTGCAGGAGGCGGTATTGCCTTTGCAGTATGACCGGGAGGTCATAGGTTACATTATGATCGGTCAGATCCGCAAGAAGGAATGGGATATTCGGCAGATGGAAACGGTATGGAAACGCCTGGCCGCTATGGGGGTGGATATCGACCGTTTGCGTGACGCGTATTCTCGGCAGAAACCTATGACAGAAAACCTTCTGCGCGCCGCCGTCAACATTCTGCACGCCTGCTCCACTTATCTGTATCTGGACGGTATCATCACCATCCGCGAGATGAGTGTGACCGAACGCCTAGATGCGTTTATTAATGAAAACCTGACTGAAGGCCTGGGTGTCGAGAATCTGTGTGAAGCCTTATCGGTCAGTAAGGCGCGGCTGTACGCCTTGTTTGAAGAACGGTACGGCATGGGTGTGGCGGAGTATATTCGCCTTTGCCGGGTAGAGAAAGCCAAACGGATGTTGTTGGAAACGTCGTTGCCTATCAGTGCGGTGGCGGCCAAATGCGGCTTTCCGGATTATAACTATTTTACCAAGGTGTTTAAGCGATACTGTAACGTTTCACCACGAGATTACCGTAAAAATCAGTTACCGCCATCCGATGAGGATGACACGGTGTAATTTTCCGATGCGTCGGACACGCTGTGTCCGACGCGTTATTTTTTTAACAAATTTAAAGAAAAGTATTGCTTTTTGTGTGTTGTATTGGTATAATAAGGCTGAAAAGCGTCCCAAATGGGACACTTGGAGGTGAAAGCGTGAACGATAGGTCTTTGTTCCTGCTGGATGGGTTGCCAGAGGAGGTGGCGCGTTCCTATTGGGAACAAGCAACATCCCTTCCTCGGGATTATACCCGTGGGGACACCATCTATGACAGCCGGACGGCCCAACCGGCGTTGGCTGTGATTTTGCGTGGTCAGGTAACCGTTTTCCACGGTCGCGTAAAAATGAACACCTTACAGGAAGGCGATGTGTTCGGCGCGGCTGCCTTGTTTGGCGGTGCTGAGCCAAACGCTTCTCGGGTGGTGGCGCGTACAGCGTGCCGTGTAGCGTTTATTCCGCAGGATACGGTGGCTAAGTGGATGGCGGAGGAGCCGGTGGTTGCCGCTAATTACGTGCGGTTCCTTTCTGACCGTATCCGCTTCCTCAATCGGCGGTTAGCTACCTTGACGGCTGGCCACACGGACGGCCGCTTGTGGAAGCATTTGCTGACCTGCAAAGGGGAGGATGGTTGGGTACGCCTGCCAGGTGGTATGGCTGAACTGGCCAGAAGTCTGGATATGGGTCGTTCCAGTTTGTATCGTTCGCTGGACGCTCTGGTGACTGCCGGACATATTGTGCGGCAGGGAAAAAACATTCGTATTTTACAGGAGGATGAATGAAATGAAAAAATGGTTAAGCGTGGTATTAGCGGTGTGTTTGCTGATGATCGTGTCGGCCGGTTGCGGCGGACAGGCGGAAGTGTCGTCCACCCCAGTGGCCAAAACACCGGTCAACGTGACTGCGATCGCTGGCCCCACCGGTGTGGGTATGGTGGACTTGATGGCCAAGGATGAGGCCGGCACCACGGCTAACGAATATGCTTTTCAGTTGGTGAACGACCCCCAGCAGGCGGTGGCCGCTATCAGTCAGAAGAAGGCGGATATCGCTGCCGTCCCCACCAATCTGGCGTCTACTCTGTATAAGAAGACCGATGCAAACGTGCAGGTGTTGGCAGTCAATACTCTGGGTGTTTTGTATATGTTGGAAAACGGTAACACCGTTACCTCTGTGGCCGACCTGAAAGGTAAGACTATCTATACCTCTGGTCAGGGCGCTAATCCCGAGTACATTCTGCGTTATGTGCTGGAAAAGAATGATCTGGACCCGGACAAGGACGTCACCATACGCTTTGTTGCCGATAACGATGCGCTAACAGCGGCTGTGGTTACCGGCGAAGCGCAGGTGGCTATGGTACCGGAACCCAAGGTTACTGCATGTCGTGTACAGATGAAGAGCCAGAATAAGACTCCGGCCACCATTGCCCTGAATATGACGGCCGAGTGGGAACGGGTTGCCAATGGTGAGAGTGCCTTAATGATGGGCTGCGTGGTGGTGCGTAAGGATTTTGCCCAGGCGCATCCGGATGCAGTGCAAGCCTTCTTGAGCGAGTATGAGGTGTCTATCACGGCTGTGAAGGCGGATGTGGATGCTGCCGCCACCTTGTGCGAGAAGTATGGCGTTATCCCCAAAGAGGCCATTGCCAAGCAGGCTATTCCCAATTGCAATCTGACCTTAGTCAAAGGTGCCGAAATGCGGACACAGCTTGGCGGTTATCTGGCGGTCCTGCATGGATACAATCCGGCTTCCATTGGAGGCGCTCTGCCGGCGGACGGCTTCTACTATGCCGACTAAACTGCGTAAGGCCCTCACCGTGTTGGGGGTCCTGCTCTTCTGGCTGGGTGTCTGGTCGGTTGCCAGCACCTTGATAGGACAGGAACTGTTGTTGCCGTCTCCGGTAGCGGTAGCGCGAACGCTGTGGCATCTATGGGGAACAGGCGCATTTTGGGTGGATGTAACGATGAGCCTTGTACGTGTATTAACGGGGTTCGCCTGCGCTGTTGTGGGAGGTGCCCTGTTGGCGGTGTTGACCACCCGCTTTGTGTTGGCACGTCACCTGCTGACCCCGGTACTTCACGTGGTACGCGCCGCACCGGTGGCTTCCTTTATCCTATTGGCGTATTTCTGGATTCGTCTGCAATTGCTGCCGGCATTTATTGCCTTTTTGATGGTGTTGCCCCTGATGTGGGCCAACATCTGTCAAGGCATCGAGCACACCGACGTTCGGTTGCTGGAGATGGCCCGGGTGTTTCGGCTTGGACCGTGGAAGACCTTACGGGAGATTTATATCCCGTCGGTGCGCCCGTACTTTCAGGCGGCTTGTACTACCGGTCTGGGGTTTGCTTGGAAGTCTGGAATTGCTGCGGAGGTAATCTGCAG
>JAZRMD010000006.1:0-2046 GCA_045647285.1 Acutalibacteraceae bacterium | reverse complement strand
GACAACGCCATCCCCCGTCGGGCGGTGGCCACGGTGGTGTGTGGGCAGGATATTGGCCCTGTGGCGGCGGCGATGGCCCACCAACAGCGTGTGGATACCGACCCGGGACTGACCGTGACCGTTACGCCGGCCGGACCGGTGGATAGGGCGCTGAGTGCCGCCGATTCCCGTCAGGTGGCGGCCCTGTTGTGCGCCCTGCCGGACGGGGTACAGGCCTGGAGCCGGCAGGTGGACGGGTTGGTGGAAACCTCCCTTAATCTGGGCATTTTGACCCTCAAACCGGAGGGTGTACACGCCCACTTTGCGGTGCGTAGCGGCCTCAATGCCCGTCGGGACGACCTGCTGTTTGAGCTGACCGCTATTGCCGGGGAGTATGGGGCCACCTGCGTGACCGGCGGCTCCTACCCGGCGTGGGAATACCGGGCGGACAGTCCTCTGCGCCGGGTGATGACCGACACGTACACCGCCCAATACGGCCAGGCGCCCCGGATAGAGATTATCCACGCCGGACTGGAATGTGGTCTGCTCAGCGATAAGCTGCCGGGTCTGGATGCGGTATCCTGCGGCCCCTGTATGCAGGACATTCACACCAGCCGGGAACGGCTGAGCATCGCTTCCACCGCCCGGGCGTACCGGTATCTCTTGGCGGTGTTGGAACAGCTGACTGCGTAGGGGCAAAAAGGAGAATTTATCCCTTGCTTTTTCCGCCGGCAGGCGGTATGATAGAGAAAAACACCGGATAGGAGTGTGTAGGATGAAGATAAAACTGCTATTCCAGGGGGACAGCATTACCGACGCCAATCGGGACCGGTCCGATTACCACGACCTGGGTCAAGGCTACCCCAAGTACGCCGCCCAAGGGTTGCGTGAGGCGTTCCCGGACGTGGAGTTTGAGTTTATCGACCTGGGTATCGGCGGCAACAAGACCGCAGACCTGGTGGCCCGTCTGCAGAGCGACTTTGTGGATATCCAGCCGGACGTGGTATCCATCCTCATTGGCATCAACGACGTGTGGCACTTTGCCGACAACAAAAACTGGATTCCCAACGAGGTGTTTGAGGAGCGTTACCGCACGGTGCTGGAAGCCCTCAAGACCCAGACGAGAGCCAAGATCCTGATGCTGGAGCCTTTCCTCATCCCGGTGGCAGATAAGCAGGTGTTCTGGGAAGACCTGCCCGGCAAGATGAACGTTATCCGGAAGCTTTCCCGGGAATACGCCGACGGCTATCTGGCGTTGGACGGGCGGCTCAACGAGGCCTTTATCGGCACCGAGCCTACGGCGTTTGCCGCCGACGGGGTGCATCCCACCGAGCAGGGCGCCCGGTTTATTGCAGAGCTGTACGTACAGGCGGTCACCCCCTTGATCGAACAAGTTTTACAAGATAAGGAATGAGAATATGAGTAAGAAAGTAACGGTACGGGAACGCACCCCGGTGGCCCAGCGCATCGGTATGGTGGCGCTGCTGCTGCAGCTGCTCTTTGGCGGCGTGATGACTCTTGGGTTTTACAGCACCGGCTGGGTGTACGGTCTGTTGGCCGGTCTTACGCTGGTGGTGGCCTTTATATGGTTTGTGGGCAAGGACGCCCGTGGTGGGCGGATAACGGCACGGATACTGGTGGGCGTTGCCTACGCTTTTGCCGGTATTCCGTTGCTGGAAATGGTGCTGGGTCTGGTGGACGGCTGGGTGAACATCTCCTTTGCCAAGTGTGTATCCGACCTGTGCTGCCTGTCCCTGCCGGTGCTGTTGTGGTTGGCGGCGGCGGTGGGATATATGGCCCTGTCCCGGGGTAAGTACGACCGGTTTGTGGCCTGCTTTACCCAAGTCTGGATACTGCTGATACTGGGTCTGACCTTTGGATTTGGTCTGGATATCCCCTGGCTGTTGGTGGGGGACGCCTTTGCCGCCATTCTGGTGGGGGTGACGGTGTTTGCTACCGTGATGGTGTGGCTGTGCGCCCTGCGGCGTCCCCGGGAGATCTCCCCCCTGGATATGGACACCACCCTGCAACTGGACGAATAATGCAAAAAAGCCTCCTGCGTGAGCA
>JAZRMD010000005.1:0-2112 GCA_045647285.1 Acutalibacteraceae bacterium | reverse complement strand
ACCCCCGGTCACGCCGCCTTTACCTCTATGCGTGCCCGCGGTGCTCAGGTCACCGATATCGCCATTCTGGTGGTCGCCGCCGATGACGGCATTATGCCCCAGACCATTGAGGCCATCAACCACGCCAAGGCCGCAGAAGTGTCCATCATCGTGGCCATTAACAAGATGGATAAGCCGGAAGCCAACCCCGACCGGGTGATGCAACAGCTTACCGAGCACGAGCTGGTACCCGAGGAGTGGGGCGGCGACGTTATCTGCGTACCCGTGTCCGCCCACACCGGTATGGGCATGGAGTCCCTGCTGGAAAGCGTCCTGCTGGTGGCTGAGGTCAAGGAACTGAAGGCCAACCCCGATCGTGCCGCCAAGGGCACGGTCATTGAAGCCCGTCTGGACAAGGGCCGTGGCCCCATTGCTACCGTTCTGGTGCAAAACGGCACCCTGCATACCGGCGACATCCTGGTGGCCGGCACTGCCGTTGGCCGCGTGCGTGCCATGACCGATGAAAACGGCAATAAGGTGGAGGCCGCCGGCCCCTCCGTGCCGGTGGAGATCATGGGTCTTGCCGAGGTGCCGGCGTCCGGCGATATCTTTAACGCCGTTACCGACGAGCGTCTGGCCCGAGAACTGGTGGAGCAGCGCAAAACTGCCGCCAAGGAAGAGATGTTCAGCCAGTATAAGAAGGTCACGCTGGATAACCTGTTTGACCAGATGCACGAGGGCGAAATGAAGGAACTGGGCATCATCGTCAAGGCGGACGTGCAAGGCTCCGTGGAAGCGGTTACCCAGTCCTTGGAGAAGCTGTCCAACGAGGAAGTGCGCGTAAGAGTCATCCACGGCGCCGTGGGTGCCGTATCCGAGAGCGACGTGATGCTGGCCGAGGCGTCCAACGCCATCATCGTCGGCTTTAACGTCCGTCCCGACCCCTTGGCCCAGGTGGCCGCCGATAACGCCGGCGTGGATATGCGTATGTACCGCATCATCTACGATGCCATCGAAGAGGTGGAGACCGCCATGAAGGGGATGCTGGCCCCCAAGACCCGTGAGGTGTTGCACGGCCGTGCCGAAGTACGGCAGGTATACCGTATCACCGGTGTGGGTCTGGTAGCCGGCTGTTACGTCACCGACGGTAAGGTGTACCGCAACGACCTGTTGCGTATCGTCCGTGACGGCATTATCATCGGAGACGACAAGATGATATCCCTTAAGCGCTTTAAGGACGACCAGAAAGAGGTCGCCCAAGGGTTTGAATGTGGTATCGGTCTGGAGAAATTTACCGATATTCAAGAGGGCGATATCTACGAAACCTATATCATTGAGGAATACCGAGATTAATGCATTTAGCATACACCCTATAAAGGAGGGACCGAGATGCCCAACTACCGTATGGACCGTACCAGCGAGGATATTATGCGGGAATTGACCGCCATCCTGCGTACGGTAAAAGACCCCCGTGTGACCGGCAGTATGCTGAGCATCGTACGGGTAGACGTGACCCGGGATATGTCCTACGCCACCGTATTTATCAGTTCTATGAGTGGCATAGATGCCGCCCGGGAAGCCGTCAAAGGACTCAAATCCGCCGCTGGTTATATGCGTCGGGAATTGGGACTGGCGCTTAAGCTGCGGCACACACCCGAATTGCGCTTTGTAGCAGATGATTCCATCGCTTACAGCGCCGGCATTGCCGCCACCCTAAACCGGATCATTAAAGAGGAGCCTGCCAATGACCAAGAGGATCAATGAACAAGAAGCCGCCGCCATGTTGCGGCAGGCTGACCATATTCTTCTGTTGGCGCACCAGTACCCGGACGGAGATACGTTAGGGTCTAACTTTGCTCTGTGCCAAGCGTTGCAGTCGCTGGGTAAGACGGTGCGCGTACTGTGCGGTGACCCCATCCCGGAACGGTATGCGTATATGTACGAGCAAGTACCGCAACCCACCTTTGAGCCGGCGTTTATCTGCGCAGTGGACGTGGCGGACGCCAAGTTGCTGGGACCCCGGTTACAGGAGATGTATGGCGACCGGGTGGATCTGTGTATTGACCATCACAGCACCAACACCGGGTATGCCGTCCACACCTGTGTGGATGATACCTGCGCAGCGGCGGCTAT
>JAZRMD010000004.1:0-3075 GCA_045647285.1 Acutalibacteraceae bacterium | reverse complement strand
GTCCCACCACATTGATGCGCACGTCCCGTCCCCGGCTGGTTGCCACGTATTCCTGCAGCACCAGTTCCTTGTGTCCCGCATCCCGGATAATGCGCCGGGCATCCTCCGGGGTCTGGGCCAGATACACCTGTTGCCCAAAGGAGCCGTACGCTTCCTTAATGACCAGAGGCAGTCCCAGCCGGTCTATGGCCTTGTCCACAAAGTCCGTGTGGGTATACCCCACCCCCTCAAAGGTCTTGGGGGCGATCACCGTCCGGGGGATGGGCACCCCGGCCTCGGCCAACGCCAGGGATGTACACGCCTTGTTGTCGCATACCGCCACCCCGTCAGCCGAGTTAAACAGCCGCACCCCGGCCCGTTCCAGTTGCCGGGCCAGGAGAATATCCTTGTCCCAGAACAGGGCAAAGTCCGGCAGTCGCTCACCGGCAAAGCCGTTCCCTACCAGAGGGAGGATATCGCCGCCCGTCCGCAGCTGCAGCCCGACGCCGTGTTTGGCGGCGGCGTCCAGCAGCAGGTCGTACAGGTCCCGGAACTTGGCGGAGTCTATAAAGGAATTGACGATCAGCCAACCGTTCATACGTCTGTGTCCTACTTTCCACGCATATTTCTCTTGGATGACAGGGTGGCGTACATCACCACCGGCACCAATACGGCCACCAGACCCAATACGATGTACCACCGTATCTGCTCAAAGAACTTTAAGGATAGCAAGGTCAGGATGATGGGCACCAACTGTTCGTTAAAGCTCTTTTTGAATATAAACTGCGTATCCCTGTCCACCTTCACGGAGGATTGGATATCCGTGATGCCCAGTTGGTTGCGGATGTGAGCCGGGATACCGATGGACAGTTCAATAATGCTGGGGATGTTGGTGCGTCCAAACTTATCGTCCCTAAAGGGCAGTACGTGACAGGCCACCTCGGTCTCCTTATATCGCAGTATCACCCGGTCCATGGGCTCAATACCCAGGTATTGCATATTGTTTTCGGTCATCCGGACGATATCGGAGTTTTCGTCGCACTCGTGGGGACGGCGGCAGTTGAGGGACAGGGTACTTTTACCCACGTACAGGTCGCACAGCCGCCGGTATAGGCTCTTCTTCTTTTCGTAGCGGAAAGATTCCAGTACCGGACGCACCAGAATTTCTTCCCCTAAATTGGCCTTAATGTAGGTTTGAATTTGCCGTTTAACGCCGTAATCCATCTCGTCAATGGAGGTATTGAGGGTATACCCCCGGTCGTCCTTGGCATAGGCCTGGCAAAAGGCCTCTTTACCCCCGTCGTCCAGTTGGGGGTCCTCCCACATCTCCGCCCATTGGGCGTCGGTGAGCCGGTGGGGGATGTTGTCGCTGAGCATATTGCGCTGTTTTTTGTTGATGCGGATCTCGTCCGGTCCCAAGGCCGGCTCCACCACCATGTGCTGTTTCCGGACAAAGATGGAATCGTTGGTCAGCGGATTGATGACCTCAAACAGGCAGAAGTCCTCCATCAGCGACTCCGTATAAGGGTCGGCCGGCACCACCAGCACGTCGTCCTTAATGTTGTCCAAGGTCTGGACACGGACTGTATGAAACCGGCATAGCCGTTGCCCGGCCACGATAAGGCAATCTTCCGGTTGGGCGTCCAGCGCCCGGGACACAAACCGGGTCAACTGTATCCGGTCGTCGTTGCTGGGGGTGTCGTCGATGATCACGTCCATAAACCGGCCGTTGGTGGGATGCACCAGGGTGGCGTACTTTTCGGTCAGAGCATCCTTTACCGCCGCCGGCACCCGTATGTGGTTTTGGCAGGAGTCCACGGGCCCCAGTTTGTGTTGCGCATCCCATCCCACCGTGGCTACCGCCGTCAGGTAGGCGGCGTTGCGGTCGTTCTTGTGGCAGACGGTGAGAGCCTCGTCGATAAGGGATACGGTAATTTCCGGTTGTTTCATATACTCACCCTTGTTGATAGATTTCGGTCAGTTGTCGATAACATTCTTGCAGACAGTCGTATACCTTCTCAAACGTGTCGTCCCCGTCGCACACCAGCCGGCTGTTGATCTCGATCTGCATACAGGGGATACCGCACAGACGGTGGATGGTGGAGGATACGGTGTGATCGTAAGTAGCGCCAAAAGGCTCATCCAACTGGATGACTCCGATACGGTTGCCGGAGAACACTGACAGAAACACGTTGAGCAGGGTCTTGTCCCTTAAGTTTTCACCGTCCCCGGTGCCAAAGTTGATCATCACGTCCCGGTGGGGCGCCAGCTGATGCAGGTCGATCACAAAGGCGATATCCTGCTCTTTTACGTAGGCCGTCAGCGCTTCCTTGTAGTCCGATACCGGGTCGTAGTTGGCATCGTCGTTGCGGTTTTCCACCTTGCGGATGATGGGACATTCCAGTTCCCGGTGTAGCATCTCCACCAACAGCCCGGTCTGGTATTCCGCATATTTGGGTTTTCCGTTCCGGGTCTGCTCCACGCAATGGGGTGCCGAAAACAGCACCCGCCCCATCCCGGGTTTCAGAATAAAGGACCGGTCGCACACCGTGCGCATCTGTTCCTCGGCCCATTGTAATCGTTGCTTAAACTCCAATGCAATCCCTCCGACGCAATAGGATATAGGTATCATAGCACATTTCGCCGCAAATGGCAATAAGCGGATGCCCATCTCTCTTTCTTGGTCCGAGTGGCGAAACTTGAACTCGGATTTGTGCGCAGACGGTGGGGAGCGTCAAGCCTTCCCCTTGAGGGGAAGGTGGCACGGCACAGCCGTGACGGATGAGGTGAAAAGACACGTACAGAAAGTAACGGGTAGCAGGACTTGAACGTGGATTTGTGCACAGATGGTGGAGAGCGTCAAGCCTTCCCCTTGAGGGGAAGGTGGCACGGCATAGCCGTGACGGATGAGGTGAAAAGACACGTACAGAAAGTAACGAGTGGCGAGACTTGAACTCACGGCTACCTCTTGCGGTGCCCGGAATGTGCTGTCTCGCTATCGCTCGGCACATTCCGACCGCTGCGCCTTTGCCTTGCTCGCTGTATCCGTCACCGACGGCGCTCGCAGGCAAAGCCTGACCCGGGGGTCAAGAGGCC
>JAZRMD010000003.1:0-4455 GCA_045647285.1 Acutalibacteraceae bacterium | reverse complement strand
CCTTGGCGTATATTGGCTACACTATGGAGGAGTGGGAGAAGTATCAGGCGCCGCTGTTCCAGGATCTGATCGACGCCGGCATCTATTCTGTGATGGTGGGGCATATGGCGTTCCCGGCGGCGGACGACACCGTCATCAACGGGGAGATGTTGCCAGCCACCCTGTCCTATCCCATCGTTACCGGCATTCTTAAGGAGAAGATGGGCTTTGAGGGCGTGGTGGTCACCGACGCTGTGGAGATGCGCGGCCTGGACGCCATCTATCAAGGCAAACAACTGTACGTGGAACTGCTTAAGGCCGGTAACGATATGTTGCTGGGTCCTTGTGATGCCGATTACATTGATCTGGTGGAGCAGGCGGTGCTGGACGGCGAACTGTCCGAGGAGCGCATCAACGACGCCTGCCAGCGTGTACTGGATATGAAGGAGAAACTGGGTCTGTTTGACGACGGTTACGCCGTCGGCGGCGGTGTGACCCCCGAGATGTTGGAGCGCTCCTCCCGGACCAACCGGGAGATCGCCCGTAAGGGGATCTCTCTGCTGTGCGACAAGGCCGGTCTGTTACCCATCAGCCCGGACAAGGTCAAAAAGGTGATGATATCCTACGTCGGTTACTCCGAACAAGCCTATGATGCGCTGGCGTATATGGTGGACGCTTTTGCCGCCCACGGTGCCCAGGCGGACGTGCGCAAGGGAATGGACGGCCGCATCCGGGAGTACGCCCAGACCTACGACCTCATCGTGTACGCCGGTTTTATCGGTCCCCACAGCCCCCTTGGCTATCCTTACTTCGTACACGACACGATGTATACCTTCTGTCACGTGTTGGCTGACGCCCGGGATAAGTCCTTGGGTGTGTCCCTGGGCTCCCCCTTCCTGTATCACGACTTTTTCTCCGCTATGCCCACCTTTATCAATACGTACGGCTTCTGCAAGGAGCTGTGCGAGGAGTTTGTCAACGGTTTGTACGGCGAATTCCCCCTCAACACCGACCTGCCCTATCCCATCCGTCCCGTGATGGGCTGGTAAGCCATAAAAAACCGTCCGACCAGGACGGTTTTTTGCTTTTTCGCTTTTCTTTTTGTGTGGAGTTTGGTATACTATAGCCAGAAAAAAGGGGGGACCGCTATGTGTGGCTTTTGCGGATTCACCGGTCAGGTGACCGACCGGGAAGGGTATCTGCGCCGTATGACCGACAAGATCACCCACCGGGGTCCGGATTCCGAGGGGTATTATCTGGACGATACGGTGGCATTGGGGTTCCGACGGCTGAGCATCATTGACGTGGAAACGGCGTCCCAACCCCTGTATAATGAAGACAAGACGCTGGTACTGGTGTTTAACGGTGAGATCTACAACTACCGCCATTTGCGTGAAGAACTGCAGGGATTGGGGCACACCTTCGCCACCGCCGGTGACGGAGAGGTGCTTGTGCACGGATACGAGCAATGGGGTGCTGACCTGCTGACCCGTCTGCGCGGTATGTTTGCCTTTGCGCTGTGGAATACCCGGGAGCAGAGTTTGTTTATTGCCCGGGATTATTTTGGCATTAAACCTATGCATTACTCCCGACTGGCGGATGGCCGGTTGGTATTTGGGTCGGAGATAAAATCTCTGTTGGAGCATCCGCACGTGGATAAGGTGCTGGATGAGGCCGCCTTGGACCGGTATCTGTCCTTTCAGTACGCCGTGCCGCCGGACACCTTCTTTGTGGGCATCTCCTGCCTGCCCCCGGCCCATTATCTGGTGTATCAGGGGGGAGAGGTGACCGTTCATCGGTACTGGGAGCCTCGGTTTGACCCGGATGAGGATATGACCCTGGAGCAGGCGGTGGAGTCTGTTGACCGGGTGTTTACCGACTCGGTGGCCGCACACCGCATCAGCGACGTGGAGGTGGGTTGTTTCCTCTCCAGTGGCGTGGATTCCAGTTACGTGGCGTCCTATTTTGCCGGGCAAAAGGCGTTTACCGTGGGGTTCGATAACGGTCAGCACTACAATGAAAGTTCCTACGCCGCCGCCTTGGCCGAAGAGGTGGGTCTTGACCATTATACCCACCTCATTACCGAGGAGGAATACTGGGACAGCCTGCCCCGGGTGCAGTATTATCTGGACCAACCCTTGGCAGACCCTTCCTGCGTGGCGCTGTATTTTGTGTCCAAGCTGGCGGCCGAGCAGGTCAAGGTGGTGCTGTCCGGTGAGGGCGCAGACGAGTTGTTCGGCGGCTACCGTATCTACCGGGAGCCGTTGTCCTTGTACGCTTATCAGCGCCTGCCCCGGTGGTTGCGCCGGTGGGTGGGAGCGTTGGCAACCTTGTTGCCGGACGTGAAGGGAAAATCGTTCCTTATGCGTGGCGCCCGGTCGTTGGAAGAACGGTTTATCGGCAACGCCCGTATGTTCAGCCGCCGGGAAAAGCAGCGCCTGTTGCGGCGTATTCCGGCCACCGACCCCACCGACCTGACGGCGGAATATTATGTTCGCTGTGAGGGGCAAGACGACGTGACCCGTATGCAATATCTGGATATTAACCGCTGGATGGTGGGGGATATCCTGCTCAAGGCCGACCGTATGAGCATGGCCCATTCGTTGGAGTTACGGGTGCCTTTTTTGGATAGAGAGGTGTTCCGGGTGGCATCCCGTATTCCGACTCGGCATCGGGTGGCCGCCGGTACCACCAAGTATGCTATGCGATTGGCTGCTGCCCGGCATATTCCGGCCACCGCCGCCAATAAACCCAAGTTGGGTTTCCCCGTGCCCATCCGGGTGTGGTTGCGGCAGGACCGGTATTATCATCAGCTGCAGGAGGCCTTTGCATCTCCCACGGCACAGGAGTATTTCAACACCGACTATCTGATGAAACTGTTAAATGCCCATTACCGTGGCCGTAAGGACAACAGCCGGAAGCTGTGGACCGTATATATGTTTTTGGTGTGGTACGGTGTGTATTTTGATGACTAAATTACCTCGTTTGCTCATACATATTAGTATGGGAGGGGTAAGGTATGTTTGTGGTATCGATGAAGACCACCCGATCGCACCTGTGGGGTGCGCTGGCGGTGGTGGCGTTGTTGCTGGTGACTATGGTGGCCCAGAGTTGTCTGCCGGCCGCCGCTACGGCGGCACCGGCAACGGATGCGTCCACCGATGAAGGCCGTCGGGAATATCTGTCGGCGTTGGGATACGACACCGCCGTGGGGTCACCCGAGGTCCGGGAGGTGCAGTTTCCCGTGGACCCGGATGACACGTGGACGGCGTACAACGCTCTGCAGTTGCAGGCCGGCACAGACCTGTCCCCCTATCGGGGCCGTCGGGTCAAGTGTTATACCTACACGGTGAGCAACTATCCCGGCGACGGGGTGGTGGTGGCCAACGTGTACGTGTATAAGGACCGGGTGATCGGCGGCGATATTGCGGATACCCGGCAGGATGGGTTCCGGCACGGACTAATACCCAAGGAGGATGTACAGGATGGAACGACTGGATAAATTGGTGTGTTCACAGGGGACGCTGACCCGCAGCGAAGCGGGTCGGCTTATCCGCGCCGGTCGGGTCACGGTGGACGGTACGCCCTGCCGAGACCCGGGGCGGAAGGTGGATCCCACCGCCGTTACGGTGGCGGTGGACGGCAAGGATATGGGGTACGCCCGGCACGTATACGTGATGCTCAACAAACCGGCCGACATCCTCTGCGTATCCCGGGATCCCAAGGCGCCCACGGTCATAGACCTGTTACCCCCCTCGTTGCAACGCCGAGGGCTGTTTCCGGCCGGTCGGTTGGACAAGGACACCCACGGCCTGGTGCTGATTACCGACGACGGCGCCTTTGCCCACGACCTGCTTTCCCCCCGTCACCACGTGCCCAAGACCTACCGAGCCGTGCTGGACAAGCCTTTGGACGGGGAAAAGATAGCCGCCTTTTGCGCCGGTCCTACGCTGGAGGACGGTACCCGGTGTCAACCGGCGCAACTGACCGTCCTGGAGGAAGGGGATACCCCCACGGTGGAGGTGGTCATCTACGAGGGCCGCTACCACCAAATAAAGCGGATGTTTGCGGCGGTGGGTTGCCACGTCACCTGGCTTAAGCGGTACGCCATGGGTGGCCTGTGGTTGGACGCAGATTTACCCGAAGGTGCCTGCCGGGAACTGACCCCGGAGGAGAAAATCAGCATTTTGAACGAAAATGACTGTGGAAAACAGGCAACGATTTGATGTTGTATAAAAAATACCTAATAACTTTGACGAAACTTTGTACATTTTGGGTATGGTTATTCCCAGAAAAGTTTGGTATAGTATTACCGTAATAAAAGGTGGGCGTATGTCCGCTTAGCATATTGGAGGTTTTGGCTATGGCAAGTCTTTCTCTTAAGCACATTTGTAAGAAGTACCCCGGTGGCGTCCTTGCCGTCAATGATTTCAATCTGGAGATCAAGGATAAGGAATTCATCATCATGGTTGGTCC
>JAZRMD010000002.1:0-8386 GCA_045647285.1 Acutalibacteraceae bacterium | reverse complement strand
GTCAAGGCTGCCGGCATCTGTCTGTTGGCGCAATTGACGGCGGACACCTGCCGGGACGCCGGGGAAACGGCATTGGCCGGCAAGGCGGAACTGGCCGGCAGGATCCTGTTGTTGGCGCTGACGGTACCCCTGTTTGCTGATATACTGACGCTGGTTACCGTCTTGTTGGGGGTGGACGGATGAACAAGCGGCGTCTGTGTTTTTTGTTGTTAACGGCACTTTTTCTGACGCTCCCGTTACCGGTACGGGCGGACACGGATGCGTTATACAAGGAACAACTCACCGCCGGCGGAGCCGATGCTTTACCCCAACAGTTACCGGCCAACGTCCGGGAACTGTTGGAGGATATGGGCCTTGACGTGGCTTCGCCGGATAGCTTTGTTACTCTTTCTGCTCAACGGGTGTGGACGTTGCTAGGCGATCTGTTTGCCCAGCAAGGCACCGGCCCGGTCACGGTGGCGGCTTCTTTACTGGCGGTGGTGCTGTTGGCTGGATTGTTTGCCGGGTTTGGTAACGGTTTGGGTCCTCCGGGATTGCAACAGACCTACCATACCGTCACAGTGTTGGCGTCCTGCGGATTGTTACTGGTACCTCTGACGGCGTTGTTGCGTACCGTCTGGCAGGCGGTGGAGACCGTGACGGTGTTTCTGTACAGCTTTATCCCGGTGTATGCCGGTATAGTGGGCGTTTCCGGTGGCGTTACCGCCGCCCTGTCTTACCAGACCACCTTGTTAGCCGCCGCTGAGCTGTTGGCTACTTTGCTCCGGGTGGTGGTGTGGCCCTTGCTCACCGCCGCCTTGACCCTGGGCTGTATTGGAGCCGTAACCGATGGGTTTCGCCTGGATGCCATCAGCAACGCTCTGCACAAGATTATTTTGTGGGGGATGGGGCTGTTTACCTCGGTGTTTACGTGGGTTTTGGGAACCCAACAGATGGTGGCCAGAGCCGGGGACACCTTGGGTAGCCGGGCGCTCAAATTCTCCCTTTCCAGTTTCGTGCCGGTGGTGGGTGGCGCTTTGAGTGAAGCCTATTCCACCGTATTGGGGTGCGCCGGTTTGTTGCGTTCTACCGTGGGGGTGTTCGGCGTGGCGGCGGTGGTGCTGACGGTGCTGCCGCCTTTCATTGGATGTGTGTGCTGGAGCTTGTGTCTGCAGGTGGGTCGTACGGCCGCCGGCCTGTTTCGTTTGACCTCTCTGGAAACGCTGTTTGCCGCCGTGTCGGGCGCCGTTCGGGTGCTGATAGCCGTATTGGCGTTGTTGGCGTTGCTCATGGTTATATCCACCTCGGTGGTGGCGTTTGCCGGGAAAGGGGTGTAGGTCTGTGGACGGATTTGCCGGATGGACCGTCTTGGTGTGTACGGCGGCGGTGGTGTGTACCTTGTTGCACCGGCTGTTCCCGGATACCTCTCTGGGACGGCAAGGGCGTATGGTCTTGCCGGCGGTGTTTCTTTGCGTCATACTCATCCCGTTGTTGACCGTGACCGTGGACCTGCCCGACGGCAACATGGCATCGGTACAAGACGCGGCGGATCTGGAAGCACGTATCCGTCAGCAGACGGTGGCACAGGTGCAGGACACCCTACTGGCTATGGTCAATCAAGCTTTGGCCAGTTACGGTTATAAGGCGCAAAAAATTACGGCAGATATGGATATTGCGGAGGATGGAAGCATAAGTATGGGACAGATTACCATCTATGTAGACGAGGATACCTATGTGCGCTCATCTCTGGTCAAGCAGGTAGCGGAAAAACGGCTGGGTACCTCCGTGACGGTAATGTTGGTTAGGGAGTAAGGCGTATGAAAGAGAAACTACGCAGCTTGGTAAAACGATGGAGTCAGTCCGGTGACCGGCGTTACCGCTGGTTGGTATGGTTAGGCTTATTGGGTATTCTGCTGGTGGGCCTGTCCGAGTGGATACCCAACGAGAATGGTCCGTCTGCCAACAGCGGCGTATCTGTCAGCGCCTCTGCGGTGGAAGCGGCTCTGGAACAGCGCATAGCCGGGTTGCTTACCCGTGTGCAAGGGGTTGGCTCCTGCTATGTTATGGTTACTTTAGAGCAGGGGGTACAGCAGGTGTACGCCACCGACACCAACGGTGTTAGCAGTACCCAGACCTTGCACGTGGCTACCGAACAGGGCTTGGTCGGTTTGCCCATTACCCAGATACAGCCGGTAATCAAGGGGGTGGCGGTGGTGTGCGACGGCGGTGGAGATCCGGCCGTCAATAAACGGGTGACCGACTTGATTACGGCGGTGTTTCATATCGCATCTCACCGGGTATTTGTGACCAAAGCAAACGAATGAAAGAAGGAGTGCCGACGATGAAGAAACTGTTTGAGAAAAAGCAATGGATGATGGTGTCCTTGGTGGCGGCGTTGGGCCTGGCGGTGTACCTGAACTACTACTTTACGCAGGAGCCGGGATTGTCGGCTACCGGAGATACCGTGTCCGGCGTGACGGAAGATACTCTGCCGGTGGGCAATACCGTGTCGGATGTACCCGAAGACACCGTTTCCCAGACACCGACGGAGGATTATTTTGCTACGGCCCGTACCGCCCGTACCGAGGCGCGTGAGGAGGCGGTGCGTCTGCTGGATGAGGTGCTGGACAGCGCCACCGCCGGTGAAGCGGAGAAGGCGGAAGCCACCCGGCAGGTATCCGCTATTGCGGCTAATATACTCAAAGAAAGCAATGCGGAAAACCTGATATTGGCCAAGGGGTTTTCTCAATGCGTGGTGTTTATTAACGGCAACACCTGTACGGTGGTGGTGGCCTCGGATAGTTTGCAACCCCGGGAAAGTGCGCAGATTATGGAAGTGGTGCAGACCCAAACGGGTATCGAAGCAAAAAACATCAAAATATCCACCCCAAAAGCATAAAAAAATAATAAAAACCGTTGCTAAATAGAATCTTTGTGTTATAATAGAAACAGGTGTATGGACGTTTTGCGTTATGCGATGTTATAGACACAATGTGAAGGAGGGATTAGCAATGGATGCTAACGAATTCAAGACTTCTGAGGGTACTTGCATCATCTCGGGTGATGTGATTGCTTCTATTGCGGCTACGGCCACCGCTGAGGTGCCGGGTGTAGCGGCGTTGGCTGGCCGTCCTGCAGACCTGCGGGGCATTGTCAACAGTACGCCGGCCACCAAGTCGGTCAAGGTGATGAACACCGAGAACGAAACGGTTCTGGACGTGTACGTGGATCTGCTGGAAGGCGCCAAGATACAGGAAACCGCCGCCCAGATCCAGCAGAGCGTCAAGGTGGCTGTTCAGTCTATGACCGGAAAGCCGGTAACTCGTGTCAACGTACACGTACAGGGTATGGTTGCTACGGAAGAAAAAGAATAAAAAGTAAGGCGGAGCCCTCCGCATAGGTGGAGGGCTTTTTTCCTATGCTTGGATGAATAATTATACGAAAAATGAAACTTGAAAGCAGAGGTTTTTCATTATGACCAGACGGGAATCCCGTGAGCAGGCGTTTGCCCTGTTGTTTGAGAAGCTGTTTAACGATGCGCCGGTAACCGAGTTGGCGCAGGGCGCCGTGGAGGCGAGAGACAGCAGTACTTCCGGCTTCGCTATGCAGTTGGCGGTGGGTGCTGAGAGTCATATGGACGAGTTGGACAACCAGATTGCCGCGTATTCCAAGAAGTGGAATACTGAGCGCATTTCCCGGGTGGCCTTGTCTGTGATGCGCCTGGCGGTGTACGAGATGCTGTATGAGAAGGATATTCCCGTCAGCGTATCCATCAACGAGGCGGTGGAACTGGCCAAGAAATACGGCGGCGACGAGGATGCGGTCTTTGTTAACGGCGTGTTGGGCGGCGTGGCCGGTGAACTGCCCACCGAGGCAGAGTGATGGGCGGCTATCTGGGCCTGGATACCAGCAACTACACCACCTCGGCGGCGTATATTGCCGCCGACGGCACGGTCACGCAGAGCAAACGCCTTCTGCCGGTTAAGACAGGCGAGATGGGTCTGCGCCAGAGCGATGCGGTGTTTCATCACACCCGGCAGTTGCCGGAAATGGTGGAAGCATTGGCGTCGGCATTGTCTGGCGGCATACGGGCGGTGGCGGCTTCTGACCGCCCTCAACAGCAGGATGGCTCGTATATGCCTTGCTTTTTGGTCGGTGCCGGGGCGGCACGGCAGTTGGGTGCCGCTTTGGGTGTGCCGGTGTACCATTTTACCCATCAGCAAGGTCACGTGGCGGCGGCGTTGTTGGGCTCGGACAGCCTATCTTTACTGGACCGTCCGTTTTTAGCCTTCCACGTATCCGGTGGCACCACCGATGCGCTTCTGGTGGAGCCGGACGATACGGCCATCATCCGTTGCCGTGTGGTGGGACGTTCCTTGGATCTTAAGGCCGGTCAACTGATTGACCGGGTAGGCGGTATGCTGTCCCTTTCCTTTCCGG
Source organism: Acutalibacteraceae bacterium (assembly GCA_045647285.1). Taxonomy (GTDB): domain Bacteria; phylum Bacillota; class Clostridia; order Oscillospirales; family Acutalibacteraceae; genus UBA5905. The sequence goes on along the minus strand of JAZRMD010000002.1, from coordinate 3,967 downwards.
CCGGACCGGCTTTGGAGAGATTGGCGGCTGAGGCTACCGGCACCTATCGTCCCCGTCCCACCTTGCGTGGGTGCGACTGCCATCTGTCGGGGGTGGAAAATCAATGCCGGGACCGTTTGCAGAGAGGGGACCCACCGGCGGAGATTGCCCGTTTTTGTATGGAAAGCGTGAAGGCGGCGGTGGACGGTATGACCCGGGCGCTGTTGTCTGCCTACGGCGACCTGCCGTTGGTGTACGCCGGCGGCGTTATGTCCAACGAATGGTTGCGTGGATATTTTAGCGAAACGTACGGTGGTCAGTTTGCCCCGGCGGCCTATTCGGCGGATAATGCGGTGGGGATTGCCTGCCTGTGCCGTGTGAAGAGCGCTATGGAGGGATAAGCTTATGCAGGTCATATCGGTCACACAACTCAATCGCTACGTCAAAAACCTGCTGGAAGGTGACCGTAACCTGTCGGCTGTGTACATTGGCGGTGAGATATCCAATTTTACCTTGCATTACAAGTCGGGGCATATGTATATGTCCCTTAAGGATGAAAACGCCGCCGTTAAGGCGGTTATGTTCCGGGGCAATGCGTCCAAGCTGGCGTTTAAGCCCCAGGACGGCATGAAGGTTATCGTCAAGGCTCGCGTATCCTTGTACGAGGCCGGTGGTGCGTTTCAGATTTATATTGAGGAGATGCAACCGGACGGGGTGGGTGCCCTGCAGATGGCCTTCGAACAACTCAAAAAGCAATTAGCGGCTGAGGGTCTTTTTGACGAAAGCCGCAAACGCCCCTTACCGGCCTATCCTACCCGTGTAGGAGTTATTACGTCGCCTACCGGTGCGGCGGTACGGGATATATTCAACGTGTTGGGTCGCCGTTATCCGTTGGCGCAGGTGGTTTTCTGCCCGGTGCTGGTACAGGGTGACGGGGCGGCCGCATCCATTGTGGATGCTCTGCGTCGTTTTGGTGAAAGCGGCGCCGCCGACGTGCTGATTGTGGGTCGTGGCGGTGGCTCTATAGAGGACCTGTGGGCCTTTAACGAGGAGCCGGTGGCTCGGGCGGTGGCGGCTTGTCCCATACCGGTCATCTCCGCCGTGGGTCACGAAACGGACTTTACCATCTGCGACTTTGTAGCGGATTTACGTGCCCCCACGCCTTCGGCGGCGGCGGAACTGGCGGTGCCGGACCAGCATCGGCTGATGGCGGCGCTGGATTCTCTGCGTGGCCGGTTGGCGGTTGGTTGCCGTACCCGAATTCAGTCGGCGGAACAGACCCTCAAGCGTATACAGGAAAAGCGCTGTTTGTCTGCCCCTCGGTATTATGTGGACGAGCAGGGGCTACGCCTTGACCTGTTGACCCGGCGGTTTGTGGGGGCAGCGGAGAGGCAGATCGGTACGGAGGACCGGCGGCTGACGGCGGTTATCTCTAAGCTGGATGCACTCAGCCCGTTAAAGGTGTTGGGTCGAGGCTACGCCATCGGTTACACCCCGTCGGGACAGGTGCTGGACAGCGTATCCCATGCGGCGGTGGGGGATACCATCCGTCTGCGTGTGGCAGACGGCTCTATGGATTGTGAGATAAAGAACATTGAGGAGGCATAAGAGATGGCTACCGAATGGACTTATGAAAAAGCGATAACCCGTCTGGAGCAGATCGTGGCGGCTCTGGAGGGGGGCAAATGTACGCTGGATGATTCCCTCAAACTGTTTGAGGAAGGCACCCGGCTGACGGCATATTGTTCCAAACTTCTCCGGGAAGCGGAGCAGAAGATCATCAAGCTGTCGGATGCGGAAGGCACCGGCTCCGGTGAGACATTGTCCGACCGGCAAGGCGAAGATATGGGTGAAGAACTTTCGCAGGAGTGATGGGTATGTATACGGCGCAATTACAACAGCATTTGACCATGTTTGAGGACGCTTTGCCCGGCTATATGCCCCGTACCGGCGGTCTGCAGACCACCGTGGCACAGGCGATGGCTTACGCCTGTCAAGGTGGCGGTAAGCGCATACGCCCCGTATTGGTTATGGAGTTTTTCCGTCTGTGTGGCGGTGATACGGCGGCGGCGTTACCGTTTGCGGCGGCTATTGAGATGATCCATTCCTACTCTCTGGTCCACGATGACCTGCCGTGTATGGACGATAGCCTTATGCGGCGCGGCCGCCCGTCTACCCATGCGGTGTATGGGGAAACCATGGCTCTGCTGGCCGGTGACGGTCTGCTCAATCTGGCGTTTGAAACCGCTTTGCGACCGGAGAATGGGGCATCTTTGTCCGCCCCTTCGGTGATATCCGCCCTGTCTGTCCTGGCCGACGCTGCCGGTATTGACGGTATGGTGGGCGGTCAGGTCATTGACCTGGAGAGCGAGGGCAAAACCATTGACCTGTCCACCTTGGAGGCCTTGCAACGGGGCAAGACGGCGGCGTTGCTTACCGCCGCCTGCGTAATGGGTGTTCGCCTGGCCGGAGGTACTCCGGAGCAGGAGGAGGCCGCCCGTGTGTACGGAGAGAATGTGGGTCTTTCCTTCCAGATTGTGGACGATATATTGGACGTGACCGCTACCGCTGAACAACTGGGTAAACCGGTGGGCAGTGATGCGGTCAACGATAAGGTAACCTATGTGTCCCTGTTGGGATTGGAAGCGGCGCACGAATTGGCCGCCCGGCGCACCGCCGATGCGGTAGCGGCGCTGACGGTTTTTGAAGAGGAGGCAGGGTCCCTGCGGCACTTGGCTCAGGCTCTGCTTGACCGTGACCACTAAAGGGTGAGAAGGTGTAAGTATGGTCAGTCTTGAGGAGATTCGCTCCTGTGAGGACGTACGAAAACTGCATAAGAACGACCTGCCGCTTTTGTGTGACCAACTGCGGCAGAAGATGATTGATACGGTGTCGGTCAACGGCGGCCACCTGTCGTCCAATCTGGGCACGGTGGAACTGACGGTGGCTATGCATCGGGTGTTTCGGTTTCCCACCGATACGGTGGTGTGGGACGTGGGCCACCAATGCTATGCTCATAAGCTGCTGACCGGACGGTACGACCGTTTCCATACTCTGCGGCAGAAGGACGGTATTTCCGGCTTTCCCAAGCCGTCGGAGAGCGTGTACGACGCTTTTATTACCGGCCACAGTTCCACCGCTATTTCGGCGGCCAACGGTATTGCCAAGGCCAAGGCGCTGACCGGCGACCCCAGTTACACGGTGGCGGTTATTGGTGACGGTGCTATGACCGGCGGTTTGGCGTACGAGGGGTTAAGCAACGCCGGGCGTAGCGAAGACCGTCTGCTGGTCATACTCAATGACAACAAGATGTCCATCAGCCAGAATGTGGGCTTTGTATCCCGGTATCTGTCCGGGTTGCGCACCAAGGTGCGTTACGTGCGGTGGAAACAACGGGTGGCCACCACCCTGCGGAGTATCCCGGTTATCGGCCGTCCCATCAGCAATCTGTTGGAACGCATCAAGAAGCGGATGCGCCGTTCTCTGTTCACCGACACTTCGTATTTTGAGAAGATGGGTTATCGCTATCTGGGGCCGGTGGACGGCCACGACCTGGACGATTTGGTACAGGCTATGTTGGCGGCCAAGAGCATCGGCAAGCCGGTGTTGTTGCACGTGACCACCGTTAAGGGCAAGGGTTATCCGGTTGCAGAAAAAAATCCGGACACCTTCCACGGGATTGGCGGCTTTGACCCCTTGACCGGGTCGGCGCCGGCGTCCGGTGACAGTTTTTCCGCCCATTTCGGGAATGCTCTGTGCCGTCTGGCACGGGAGGATGACCGTGTTGTGGCCGTCACGGCGGCGATGAAAAAAGGCACCTGTCTGGACGCTTTTGCCGAGGAGTTTCCTACCCGGTTTTTTGATGCCGGTATTGCGGAGAGCCATGCGGTTACCTTTTCGTCCGGTATGTCCAGTGGCGGTCTGTTGCCGGTGTTTGCGGTCTATTCTACCTTCCTGCAACGTAGTTACGACCAGTTGCTTAACGACA
>JAZRMD010000001.1:0-3566 GCA_045647285.1 Acutalibacteraceae bacterium | reverse complement strand
CGGAGCACATTACCCGTTTACGGGTGGCTGTGCGTGTGATGCGATAATCAAGTTCCGGGGCCCCTTTTAGGGGCTCAGCCGACAATAACCCCTTTTAAGGGTTAGCCAAACCATCGGTTAAACCGGTAATTATGATTATTTTTTTGCATTTCCCCTTGACTTTACTTTGATAAAGTGCTAAAATGCTACCATTGTAAATTTGCGACCAAGGAGGAGCCTGTATGACCAAGTTACATTCCGCGTCGGTGGACCGGCTGTTTGAGGCGGTGTTGAGCCTACAGACGGTGGAGGAGTGTTACCGATTCTTTGAGGATATCTGCACCATCAAAGAGGTGCTGGAGATGGCCCAGCGTCTGGATACCGCCTTTTTGCTGGACGAGGGTAAGAACTACCAGACCATCTCCCAGGAGGTGGGCATCAGCACCGCCACCATCAGCCGGGTCAACAAGTGTCTGGTGTATGGCAGCGAGGGCTACCGTATGGCCATTGACCGGATAAAGGAGAAAGCGCAATGAAGGTAAACGACCGGGTGTTGCGGCAGGAGGAACGGGCCATATTCAGCCTACGTTCCTTATACGGCCGCTATGGATACGCCCTCTATAAGATGAGCAAGTTTGAGGAATACGAGTTTTACATCCGCAACAAGGATTTTCTGCTGTCCGACGCCATCATTACCTTTAATGACCCGGGCGGCAAGCTGTTGGCGCTCAAGCCGGACGTGACCCTGTCCATAATCCGGCAGACCCGGGACCTGCCCGGCCGGGTGCATAAGGTGTACTACAACGAGAACGTGTACCGGGTATCCAAGGGCACCGGCTCCTATAAGGAGATCATGCAGGTGGGTCTGGAGTGCATTGGTGACATAGACCGGTATCACACCTGCGAGGTGTTGATGCTGGCGGCGAAGAGTCTGCGCACCATCGCCCCCGAAGGGGTGCTGGACGTGTCCCACCAGGGCATTATCACCGCCTTGCTGGACGCCTGTAACGTGGCGGCGGATATCCAGCAGGCCTTGCTTACCTGCATAGGCGAAAAGAACGCCCACGAGGCCGCCCGGCTGTGCGCCGACAACGGCATTGCCCCGGCGCTGACCCAGGCGTTGCGTACCCTCATTACCACCTACGGGGCGCCGGATGCGGTGCTTCCCGTACTGCGCAAGGCTCTGGCCGGTCTGGTGGACGAGGCACCTCTGTGCGAACTGGAGCAGGTGATGGAAGCCTTTGCAGACACCCCCTTGGCCGGGATGCTGCGTCTGGACTTCTCGGTCACCGGCAACCGCAAGTATTATAACGGGCTGGTGTTTAAGGGGTTTGTGCCCGGTATTCCGGAGAGTGTGCTGTCCGGCGGTCGGTACGACCCGTTGCTCAAGGGTATGGGACGCACCGCCGGGGCGTTGGGCTTTGCGGTGTATCTGGACCTGTTGGAGATGCTGGACACCCACACCGAGCCCTACGACGTGGACACGGTACTGCTGTACGACGACAGCACCACCCCTGCCGCCCTGTGTAAGGCGGTACAGACCCTGTCTGCCGACGGCACCACCGTGGTGGCCCGTCGCCACAAGCCGGAAAAGATGACCTACCGCCGTCTGTTGACCGTACGAGAAGGGAAGGTGATAGCCGATGAAGCCGATGCTTAACATCGCCCTGCCCAAAGGACGGTTGGGGGAGAAGGTATACGCCATGTTTGAGGCGGCCGGGTTTGGCTGTCCGTCCATTAAGGAGAACAACCGCAAACTTATCTTTGAAAACCAGGAGAACGGGGTGCGGTACTTCTGGGTCAAGCCCTCCGACGTAGCCATCTACGTGGAACGGGGAGCCGCCGATATCGGCGTGGCCGGCAAGGATATTCTACTGGAATATCAGCCGGACGTGTACGAGCTGATGGACCTGGATATCGGCAAGTGCCGTATGGCGGTGGCCGCCAAGGCGGATTTCCGTGACGACCCCCGACGCACCCTACGGGTGGCCACCAAGTTTACCCATATTGCCCGTCAATACTACGCATCCATCGGCCGGGACATTGATATTATCCACCTTAACGGCTCCATTGAGATCGCGCCCATACTGGGGCTCAGCGACGTGATTGTGGATATTGTGGAAACCGGTACCACCCTTAAGGAAAACGACCTGACGGTACGGGAGACCATCGTCCCCATCAGCGCCCGGCTCATTGCCAATAAGGCTGGATTTAAGTTTAAGACAGAGCAGATCAAAACCCTGTTGTCCCGAATGGAGGCTAATGCATTATGATTAAGATACTGCGCTACGGTGAGGTGCCCAACAGCGAGATCTTCGCCCGGGCGGAAAGCACCGTCAACGTGGAGGCGGTGGTAGCGGATATCATCGCCGACGTGCGGCAAAACGGCGATAAGGCCCTGTACGCCTACTGCGAAAAGTTTGATAAAGCCACCCTGACCTCCCTGACCGTCACCCCCGAGGAGATGGAAGAGGCTCGGGCGGCGGTGGAGCCCCGGTTTCTGGAAGTGCTGGAAAAAGCGGCGCAAAACATCCGGGCGTTCCATCAGCGGCAGGTACGCAACTCCTTTATTATCAACGAGCAGGAGGGCGTCGTGGTGGGCCAGAAGGTCATCCCGGTAGACCGGGCCGGCCTGTACGTGCCCGGCGGCACCGCCGCCTACCCGTCCACCGTGCTGATGGACGCTATCCCGGCCAAGATAGCCGGGTGCAAAGAGGTCGTGATGGTGACCCCTCCCGGTAAGGACGGCAAGGTAAACCCGGTGATTCTGGCGGCCGCCGGCGTGGCTGGTATTGACCGTATATTTAAGGTGGGTGGCGCCCAGGCGGTGGCCGCCCTGGCCTACGGCACCGAAACGGTGCCCAAGGTGGATAAGATTGTGGGCCCCGGCAATGCCTACGTGGCAGAAGCCAAAAAGCAGGTGTTTGGCGCCGTATCCATTGATATGATTGCCGGACCCAGCGAGATCCTCATTGTGGCGGACGCCACCGTGAACCCCCGGCACGTGGCGGCCGACCTGCTCAGCCAGGCGGAACACGACCGGATGGCGTCGGCGGTGCTGGTCACCGATTCTCCGGCGTTGGCCGTGGCCGTGCAAGAGGAACTGGAACGGCAGATACCGCTGCTGGAACGGGCGGAGATTGCCCGGGAGTCCATTGACCGTAACGGTAAGATCATCGTGGCGGACAACCTGAAGGTGGTTATTGAGATCGCCAACGAACTGGCGCCGGAACATCTGGAACTGTGCGTAGACAACCCCTTTGACTATCTGGACAGCATCCGTCACGCCGGCTCCATCTTTATGGGTAAGAACTGCCCGGAAGCCTTGGGCGACTACTTTGCCGGTCCCAACCACACCCTGCCCACCAGCGGTACGGCTAAGTTCTCCAGCCCCCTGTCGGTGGACGACTTTGTTAAGAAGACCCAGTACACCTACTACACCCGTGAGGCGCTGGAACGGGTTGCCGAGGACGTGGCCTACTTTGCCCGGCAGGAGGGCCTGACCGCCCACGCCCGTAGTGCGACCATAAGGTTAGAGGATGAGATATGAGCCGGTTTTTTAGTGATAAGTATGCGGCGCTGACCCC